>CAZYLM010000099.1:0-9686 GCA_964648645.1 uncultured Anaerolinea sp. | reverse complement strand
TTTAAGCAGGACCAGTTCCAAGTCAAAGGCAGAGGCGGGATCGTCATCCACATGAAAGAAGCGCCTCGCATTGGAGACGTCATCACTGTGCAGGTTCAGGTAAAATGCCTGTCATGAAAATCCTGAAAAAGAACCTAGCCGACGAAGTGACCTGGCAATATGACAGTGAAGTACTGCGCCATGATGAGAATTCGATCACGGTGGAAGCGTTCTTCAACCGCGACGACATGCCGTTTCAAGAAATCATCTTGAAACGCAATGACCGCTTTGTGGAAACTTTTTTTACCGACAAGTGGTACAACATATTCGAAATCTATGACCGCGATAATGGTACATTGAAAGGTTGGTACTGCAACATTACCAAGCCCGCTGTTATCGAAGATGGGCAAGTCTCGTATGTTGACCTTGCACTTGACCTTTGGGTTTCTGCAGATGGTTCACGCAAGGTTTTGGATGAAGATGAGTTGGAAGGGTTAGGGTTGGATGAAGAGACAAAGCAGAAAGTCTTTGCAGGCTTGCACGAACTCGAAGAATATTTTGAATCAAAAAATCCTCCGCGTTGAACGGAGGATTTTTTGAACTAAATGTATTAGGCGAGGAACTGCGCGGCGCTCATCAGGGAGTCGCCGTTATTCCAGAGCCACCAGCCACCGATGGCGCCGATGCAGCAGCAACAGAGAAGGACAACCACGACTACAGCGATGATGATCGTATTGTTGTTCTTTTTCGGCTCCTCAGTGGAAGGGGTGACAGGCATTTCAGACATGATTTCTCTCCTTTAGATATTGAATAATAATTTACCGCATTATAAACGAAGTTCTGCAGACTAGGACTTTTGTCTCCTGCCCATCCACCACCAGAGAACAAGGGTGAGGATCAGAACAAAGATGATCGCGGCAATGATCGGTATGACCACTGCTAGTATCGAGGTGATGGTGGCAATGATATCCTCGGCAATGGAGACAGGGATATTGCCCGCCCCGCCAGTAGTAGCTGTGACAACCGGGCGTACCGCCGCGGCTTTCACAGTGTGAACGCTCCCCGCCACGAGCAATCCGCAGGCAAGCGCAAGCACCGGGTTGACGTCGGTGATGACGTTTGCGCTGGCAGCGAAGGCAATGGCGCCTGCCACCGGGCGAACGAAGGTTTGGATCAGGTCGTTGATGTGATTTGCTGCGGGGACCTTATCTGCCACCATTTCAATGATGACAAGCACGCCCAGCAGAATGAGGATCCACGCGTTGGCGAGCAGGTCGAAGGGTTTTGCGAGATTGAGCGTATCGGGAAAGTAATGCGCCACTACCCCGACGACCAGAAGCGGAATATAGGCGTTCAACCCGGCGCTGGCAGAAAGCCCGAAGGCAGAAAAAATTCCAAGCAAGAGTTCCATTTCTTTCTCCTAATTAAAAATCGTTCAGTATCATTATACGATTTTCAGTCTGATTCGTTGTCAACCGGTCAGCCCGGGAAAGCCGCCCCAGGTACCCGTGAAGCTGAGTCGGAACAGGTCGATGCCTAGGACGAGGATCAATGCCAGGGTCAAGCCGGAGGTGAATGCCAGCCAGAGTTGACGCGGATGCTCGAAAGTGTTGTCCTGCTTCATCATGATGACCCATAACAACGCAAAGACGATCACAAGCAGTGACAGTGTTCCAAGCGCGCTGATGTATGCGATGGGGTAAAGCACGAGGGGGCTGTTGGTGAGGATGAGCAGGTTGATGACGATAATTCCCGCTGTGAGAATGCCGAGTTTTTTCCAATCGAGTGCATGATCGTCTTCGAGATTCTTCCAAATGGTCTGGTTGATGACCGGATAAAGCATGGCGGCAAGCGCAATGCCCATTCCGCTGCCGGTAAAAAGCCGGAAAATCTGGTTGGGCGTGTAGAGGTTGGGGATCTGGTCTAGCGGGCTGCCGTTGCCGCCGGTCTGTTTGAGCAGGTACAGGTATGAGTTCGACCCGTCCACACCGAAGGCGATAAAGAAGGCAAATAAGGCGACCAGTACACCGCGTGATGGAAGTTTGCTACGCTTCCCGCTTACGACAGCTTGAAATATGAGCGCCAACCCGGCGGCGTAGAACTCGCCGGTGCATCGGGCACACAAGGGAAGTTGACGGTCGCCGATCTGGAATGAGCGCACATCGATGCGATGGCAGACGGCATACCCGATGGCATCCAGTTTGCCAAGCGCACCTTCGGGGGCGATGATAAACCAGGCGACGACCGCAGCAATGGCGGCGATGGGAACAAACCAGCTTGCAATGGTTTCGAATTTTGAAGGAGTGATGGGCGTTTGCATTGCTACATTATACCCAGCCAGATAAAAGAGGACTTTCATTTTTCCCGGCTGCCTGGTGCGAGGGGCAGGCTTGTTGAATTAAAACAAAAAGGTTGAGGAAAGCCCTCAACCTGTGAGACTGCAATATACAACCTAGTTGTTGAAAACGAACTGCCCATTCTTATAGAACAATTCACCGTCCACAAGGATTTCAGAATCTGTGCGCAGGTCACAGATCATATCCCAATGGATGACGCTCTTGTTCTTCGAGCCGGTTTCGGGGTAGCCGTTGCCGAGCGCCATGTGGAAGGAACCGCCGATCTTTTCATCGAACAGGATGTTGCCGGTGAACTTCTGAATGTCGAAGTTGGTACCAATGGCGAATTCACCCAAGTAGCGTGAACGTTCATCACTGTCGAGGGTCTTGAGCAGGAAGTCCAAATTTTTAGCGGCATTGGCTGTGGTGACGCGCCCGTTCGAGAAGGTTAACTCCGCGCCTTCGACGCTGGTGCCGCCATAATTTGCCGGGTAGGTGAACTTCACCCAGCCATTCACGGATTCTTCCACGGGTCCGGTATAGATCTCGCCGTCAGGCATGTTGTGCGTGCCATATGAATTCATGAAGGTGCGTCCCTTGACCGAGAGGGTCAGGTCGACGTTCGGTCCACGCAGGCTGACCTGACTTTTGCCTTTCATGAAATCTGCGGCGGCTTTTTGGTTTTCCTTCACCTGGTTCCAGAATGCGATTGGGTCCTCTTCATTGGCATGGACCGCACCGAAGACAAAGTCTTCATATTCCATCAGGCTCATCCCGGCATCCTGGGCGTAGGCTTCGGTGGGGTAGAGCGTGGTACACCACTTAAATTCATCAGTTGCGCCGCGGCGGAATTGGAGGTCCGTGATCACGCCGGTCGCTTTTGCCCGCCGGGTCAGTTTTGCCGGGTCGATGTTCGTTGTTCCCTTTGTGTTTGTTGCCGAGTGGATGCGGATGCGCCCTTCAAACTGCTCATAAGCCAACTTGTAGAAAGTCGGCACAAAGTCCAGTTGTGAATCGTTGGCATACGTCAGATATAACTCGTCCTGGCTGAACGGCATGGTACCCGGCAGCGCCATCATCAAATGCGGATGTCCGCCTTTCTCAAGAATTTGAATGTACAACTCGCGTAACAGGGGCTCGGCCGCGGTTGTGCCTTCGAGCAGGATGCGGTCACCGGGCTTTACACGGGCGGAATGTTCCACCAAAATCTTTGCATATCTTGCAACACGAATGTCTGTCAAATGGGTTCTCCTAGGGGTAATAGAGGGATTATAACACCCGCCCATTTCACAGTTCAAAAGGTAACTTTTGTCACATGCATTTTCCACGAAAGTGGATATGATAGGTCTTATTGGAAAATTTGTGAGGAGAATGTCATGGAAGTTTTATCGACCAAACAAACCACCGCCTGGGCGGAAGTGGATGAAAATGGACGCCTCATTCTTCCACCCGAAGTTGCCCAACGCTACGGGCTGAATCCTGGCTCAAAGGTTCGTCTCGACGAGGGCAACAACTTTGTCCGTATGCACCGCCCAGTGACACACCTTACCAAGGTCTACATAGAGCCGACCGTTGCCTGCAACCTCGACTGCATCACCTGCTTCCGCAACGCCTGGGAACAGCCCATCGGGCGAATGACAGATGAAACGTTTGAGAGCATCATCAACAGCCTCAAGCAAATGGACCCGATCCCCAGCGTCTATTTTGGCGGCATTGGCGAGCCGCTTTTCCACGTCAAAACCATCGAATGGATCCGGCGTATTAAGCAGGAACTCGGGGTCAAGGTCGAACTTATCACCAATGGAACCATCCTTACCGAGAAAAAATCTCGCGAACTGATCGATGCCGGGTTGGATACACTTTGGGTCTCGCTCGATGGCGCCACCCCAGAAGGCTTCGCCGATGTACGTCTTGGCGCGGAACTGCCCACCATCCTCGAGAATCTGCGTCGCCTTCACAAAATGCGCGGGCCGGGGCATTTCCCGAAGCCGGAAATCGGCGTCGCTTTTGTTGCCATGAAGCGCAACATCAATGATCTGCCAAAGATCATCAGGCTGGGCCACACCTTTGGGGCAAGATATTACTCTGTGAGCAATGTGCAGCCAGCCACGCCCGAGATGCAGGCTGACAGGCTTTACAATCGCACCACGAGCAGCATCGCATATTTGCCTTCGCCCATGCTGCCAAAACTCAGCCTGCCGAAGATCGACTTTAATGAGGATACTCAAAATGCCCTTATGGAAGCGTTTAACAGCGGCTGCAACGTCAGTTTTGCTGGAAATAATTGGGGCGGTGCCAACGATGTCTGTAACTTTGTCGAAAGCGGCACCATGTCCATTGCCTGGACGGGTGAAGTCAGCCCGTGCTGGCCGTTGATGCACACACATATGAGCTACCTGCACGGCAAACCACGCCTCTCGAAGAAGCATATCATCGGTAACGTACGTGAGAGTTCGCTCGAGGACATATGGTTCAGCCCGGAATATATCGCCTATCGGGAACGGCTTCATAATTTCGTCTTTGCGCCTTGCACCTTCTGCGGCGGCTGTGACCTTTCCGAAGCCAATGAAGAGGACTGCCTCGGCAACGATATTGCGCCGGTCTGTGGTGGATGTTTGTGGGCTCAGGGCATTATTCAGTGTCCATAAGATGTGTAACTGAAAATTCTCGAGGCTCGGATTTGGTCCGAGCCTTTTTGATTTCTTTGATTTGAAAATGATAGAATATGAACATGCAGTTACGTTTTTACGCCAACATGCGGACCGTGGTAGGACTGGAGTCTCTTGAGATCTCCGATAGCGATTTGAGGTCTTTTCGCGACCTGGTGAACTTGTTGGTGGAAATGTATCCTGAAATAGCGTTTCACCTGTTGGACGAGAACGGCGGGTTGCGCAAGGATGCCCCGGTATATGTGGATGGTCGGAACCCGCGTCTTTCTTCGGCGGGGATGGATTTGCACCTCAAGACGGATTCTGTCATCAGTTTTTTCTCGCCCATCTCCAGCGGAAAGATGAATGTGGAAGTTTTGCGCGAACCGAATTTTGGTAAAAGGAGAGAGTTATGAAGGTCAATTTCTTTGCCACGCTACGCGATATTGTTGGTGGAAAGACGGTCGAGTTCGACCTGGACCATGGCATTACGGCGCAGGAATTACTTGATACGATCATCCAGAGATTTCCACCCATGAAAAAGGAATTGCTCGATGCCGACGGTCGCATGTACGGGCACGTGCATTTCTTCATCAATGGGCGCGATGTGCAATTTTTAGACGATGAATTTCAAACGAAGGTCATGGATGGGGATGTGGTCAACGTTTTCCCTGCGGTGGGGGGCGGGTAGGAAGTTATACCGTAATTGCGAGGGCATTTTTTGCCCGAAGCAATCTGGCAATCTTCTTACTCGGTGGAGATTGCTTTGTCGGGACGGGCACCCCCTCGAGATGGCGGTACAAAATAAAGCAGGGCGACCTACGTCGCCCTGCTTTTGATTTCGGGGAGATTCGGTTTCAGGAAACCGGACCAGCCGTCGGTTAGGAAAGAACCGTTAGATCAGTTCCAATTCCTTCAGTTTGGATTCGGGGACGACACCATTGACCCATCCGCGCTTCTCGTAGTATTCCTTGAGCATGTCATCGAGTTCGCAAACATGACCCTTCGAGCCGCCCATGGTGGAGGGTTCGGTGGTGAAGCGTTTCGGCAGATAGTCTGAACCTTCGCGGAAGCCGTTGAGGTTGTTGTAGTGGCGTTCGAGGTTGTAGACACGTTCGCCGACTTTGAGCAGGTCGCCAGCGGTAGCTTCGATACCGACCATTGCGGAGTACTGGGCGGCAAAGGCATCCATTGATTCAGCGAAGGTGGCGAATTTGCAGATGTCCAAGCAGTCAGTGACGGTGTGGACGTTCTGGAAGATGATGGTCAACTCGCCTTTGCCCTTCCATTCGAGCGGGTCAGTGACGGTTGTAGGACCAAGCACGTTGCCCACAACTTCGGCAGCGGGGGTGTAGCCACGCAGGTGGCAGGCACCGCGGTTGGAGGTGGCGTAACCAATGCCCATACCCTTGATGCCGCGGGGATCGTACGCAGGCACGCCCTGACCCTTGACGGTCATGGCGAGTTCGGGATGACCAAAGTGTTTGGCTACCGCATCGGCGCCGTTGGCGAGGACATCACCAAAGCCCTTGCGGAAGGCGATCATTTCAGCGGCTTCGACCATCTTTGCGCCGTCGCCCCAGTCGAGTTTGCCGGAGCCGTTGGTGTAGCCGCGTTCACTGGCTTCCATCCAAACGGAAAGCGGGTGACCAACTTCAATGGCGTCAAAGCCAAAGTCATTGGCGCAATCGATCATCTTGGCAACCACGCGGATGTCGTCATTGCCGCAGTTTGTACCCACTGACCAAGCAGGTTCGTATTCCACCGATTCCATGCGCAGACCCTTGTACGGACCGTCTTTAATCTCAACTTCCTTCTTGCAGGCGACGGGGCAAGCATGGCAGGTGGGGTTATCGACAAGGATATTGTCGTTGACGTATTCGCCGCTGACCTTTTCAGCATGTTCCCAGGCAGTGAACTGGCTGTTCTTGGCAGGCAAACCACCGATGACGTTGGTCATGTTCATGAGCACGTTGGTGCCGTAAACAGAGAGACCACCCTTGCGGGGAGAGGTAACCACGCGCTCGTCCATGATCATGGCGAGGGCGGTCTTGTGCGCTTCCTTCCACTGATCGCGGTTGGCGGCTTTGACGATCTTCTTCTCTGCCTTGATAACGATGGCTTTGAGCATCTTGCTTCCGCCCACGCAGCCAGTACCGCCGCGTCCTGAGGCGCGGTCGTTTTCGTTGACCCAACAGGCGTACTTGACGAGGTTTTCACCAGCCTGACCAATGGCGATGACGGTGAGATCTTTCTCGCCGTATTTATCTTTAAAGTGTTTTACAGTATCGTGAACGCCTTTGCCCCAAACTTCAGAGGCATCGAGCAGTTCGATCTTGTCATCATGGATGTAAGCATAGGTGGGTTTGGCTGCTTTGCCTTTGAAGACCAAGCCATCGAAACCGGCCCAGCGCAGGCGGGCGGCAGACCAACCACCATGGTGAGAATCAGTGATGGTTCCGGTGAGAGGCGATTTGGTCACAACCGCCATGCGTCCGCTCATATTGGCTTCAGAGCCGGTGAGGGGACCGTTCATGAAGCATATGATGTTATCAGGGGAGAGGGGATCAACTTGCGGTCCGTTATCGAAAACATATTTGACACCCAAGCCGCGTCCCCCAATAAACTTGCGGGCGTGTTCTTCAGCAATGGGTTTGAATTCCACTTTTCCAGCGGAAAGGTCAACCCATGCGACCTTATTGGCATAACCACCAAGTTCCATGATGAATCTCCTTTTTGGCAAACAAAGATAGAACGGCACCTGCCGTTCATTATCTCCAAGAATAGCATTTGAATGTAATCGTTTCAATATTTAAGTTTTTCCTTAATGGAAAAAGTGATGGATGTCATATTACGCCTAATCGAGGGACTAAAGCCTGGCTGAGATGGCATTGCAGGGGGTAATTGGCAAAAAGCAATTTCATTGCATAGCGGGTATACTTTTGCACATGAAGCAACTTTTGCAAAACATCAAAGACGGCAAGACCATCGTCGAAGAAGTTCCCATTCCCACCCCGCGTAATGGGCAGGCATTGGTCAAAGTCTCTGCCAGCCTGGTTTCAGCTGGCACTGAGCGCATGGTGGTGGAGTTCGCAGAAAAAAGTTATCTCGGCAAGGCTCGTTCTCGCCCTGACCTCGTCAAACAAACCCTCGATAAAGCCAAACGTGAAGGCATTATGCCGACTGTGCAAGCCGTATTCAATCGCCTCGACCAGCCGATGGGGTTGGGCTACTCCACCGCCGGAACCATTGTGGCACTTGGCAAGAACATGCAAGGCTTCAAGGTTGGTCAACGGGTGGCGTGTGCGGGCGGGGGCTATGCCACACATGCTGAGTACAACGTCGTGCCGCGCAATCTCTTAACCCCGCTGCCCAAAAATGTTGATTTTGAGTCTGCGTCTTTTACCACCCTCGGCGCAATTTCTCTGCATGGATTCCGCTTGGCAGAAACTCAGCTTGGTGAAAATGTCGCTGTGATCGGTTTGGGTCTTTTAGGATTATTGACGATTCAACTGGCGGCTGCGGCGGGATGCAACGTCCTCGGCATTGACATTGACCCGAAACGGGTCAAACTCGCCTCTTCTCTTGGAATTCAAGCGGTTACACGTCCCCAAGCCGAATCTGCCGCTGCAGCCTTTACCGTCAACCGCGGCTTCGACAGTATCATCATCTGTGCCGACACCTCTTCCAATGACCCGGTTGAGCTAGCGGGTATGATTGCAAGAGACCGTGCCAAAGTGGTGGCGACGGGTGCCGTGGGGCTTAATTTTCCGCGCAAGATTTACTACGAAAAAGAGATTGCCTTCATCAATTCCCGCTCTTACGGACCCGGTCGCTATGACTTGAGCTACGAAGAGAACGGACAGGATTACCCCATCGGTTATGTGCGTTGGACTGAAGGACGTAATTTTCAAGCCGTTGTCGATTTGATGGCAAGTGGAAAGTTGAAGGTCGAAAGCCTTATCAGCCATCGCTTTGACATTGTAGACGGTGTGAAAGCGTATGAGGTAATTACGGGGAAGAAGAAAGAGCCATTTCTTGGGGTATTGCTTAAGTACAGTAATGAGAAACAAGAAACGAGTAAACGAGTGGAGTTTCCTCTTGTTGCTCGTTCCTCGACACTTAGTTCTGTGAAACTCGGCGTTCTTGGCGCTGGGTTATTCGCAAACTCAACATTACTTCCAGTTCTAAAGAACAATAAAGACTTTGAATTGATTGGTATTGCATCTTCAGGTGGTTTACACGCCCAGCACTCTGGCAAGAAATTTGGTTTTCAGTATGCCACGTCTTCAGAAGATGAAATCATCAACGACCCGAAGGTCAATACAGTTGCTATTCTCACTCGCCACGACACTCATGCAGATTTAGTTGTGAAGGCATTGAAGGCGGGGAAGCATGTATTTGTGGAAAAGCCGCTTGCAGTTGATATTGGTGGGTTGAACAAGATAATCAAATATTTGACCGCAGACCGCAGATCGCAGACCGAAAAAGGCGGTCTATTGACTGTCGGCTTCAACCGCCGATTCTCTCCGCTTGCGCAGTCCCTCAAATCTCAAATCTCCAATCTCCAGGAACCTAAACATCTTCACTACCGCGTCAACGCAGGCTTTATCCCTGCCAATCACTGGACGCAGGATGAAGCTATCGGCGGCGGACGCATCATCGGCGAAGCGTGTCACTTCATTGACCTTATCACGTATCTTGTGGGTGCTTTGCCAGTGAG
>CAZYLM010000098.1:0-9687 GCA_964648645.1 uncultured Anaerolinea sp. | reverse complement strand
TGACTTCCCGATTTTCTTCGTGGACGATGCCTGCAAAGAGGCGATGGGTTTCCTCATAAAGATCGAGCGATGCCATGCCGCGCGTCACATATGCTGGGGTGCCTGGTTCCACATCCATACCGAAGGAGAGGCGGAAGGCGCGGGTCCATGGGTGGGATATGCCGAAATGGTCTTCGATCATTGAGAACGCTCGATTTTCTGTTTGGATCAACAATCCAGCCTGCACCAATGCTGCAAAGGATAACCCTTTGAACATTCCCCAGGAAGCATACAGGACCTTTGACTCATGATTCTCTGTTAACCCACTCATGATCTTGTGCGCTTCTTCAGAGCACCCGGCAAGTTGCTTGGCGGCGTAATTGTCGGCGGTGGGTTGCAAGCTTTCCCATGTGAACGCTTCAGCTTTGTGCTTGAGCAGGGCGAGTTCCTTATTTGGGTCGAAAAGTATGAGCATGTTGCGCAATCCGTTCACCGACCAGACGGCGCGTTCGGGTTTCGTCAGTGAGTCGACTTCATCGGCGAGGTGGATGTATTTAATGCTGACCAGCCTGTCGTCAAATATGCGAAGCGAATAATCATCTTCCGGCAGTTCGTTGACGAAGATATCCAGATCCACATCGCTGTATGTATCATGCATGCCTCTCGAATAACTCCCGGTAACCGCTATGCCAATAACGCCCGGTTGTTTGAACCGGGCGATAAGGGAACCGAGGAATTTTTCATCGAGCTGATTCATAACTTGAACACAGGGTACATTTTTCCTGTGACGAGACCTGCGCAGTTTTTGATCGCTTTTTCGGGGCCAAACCCCGCAAGGGAGTTCATCTGTTCGTCGTTCAACGCTCCGAGCTGACGCAGGATCTCCAGCGTTATCGGCGGACGGACACGGGTGTGTGTTTCGAGGTCATCATCCAGTGATGATTTGTCACCATCCGCGACCTTAATGGCAATGCCTACGCCTCGTTCGTGAATAACGCCAGGCAGAATGCCGATGATCTGATACCCCTCGGCGCCGCGCTTGGTGAGAATCTTTCCCTCGCCTGTCTTCATCAATTCGCAGTCGAACTCGCCAAAATTGCTGACCATCTCGGAGTGGGTTGTCATCGCATCGACGATCTTTTTGCAAGCGGCTGCGCGTTTTTCTTCGAGGTCGCGTGGGTCGCACAATCTTGCCATGCCGAGGGCGGCATTGAAAAGCGGCAACGCAAAGTTTGGCGCAGAACAGCCATCGATGCCGAGTTGAATTTTATCAATGGGCAGCTGGCACATCTCTGACAGCGTTTTACGAATATCGCGCTGGATCGGGTGTTCAGGGTCGAGATAGGTTTCGAGGGGCAGTCCGCGCATTTTTGCAAACGCCAGCATGGAAGTGTGCTTGCCAGAGCAGTTGTTGAAATTGGATGTAGGGAGAATGTCCTTTTGAATGACTTCCCTTAATTTTTTCGCATCGCCCGGCAGGTGGGGACCACACTGCAAATTCGTTTCTTCTATGCCAACTTTCTTTTGCAGGGCTTGTATGGCGTCGAGGTGCATCTGCGCGGTCTCGTGCGAGGCGCAGGAGAGGGCGATCTCATGCATGCTATAGTTGTAATGCTCAGCCCCGCCATATTCCATGAAAGGCAGTACCTGAAATGGTTTGGCGGACGATCGTAAAAAGGCAACCACGGATGGGTCGCCATATGATCGTAGAAGGGATCCGTCCGAAGCAACGACAGCAATCGAACCGCGGTGAACAGCCTCGACAACGGCTCCCCGCATCAGTTCCAGGATGGGAAGGGATTCGTCCATCAATCTTCGAAGTTATGTGTGGGGGTATGGTATTGGCGCGCGTTATAGTGCAGCAGCCCGTAACGCAGTCGTTGGGCGAACTGTTTCTGTCTTGCAGCCGGCGCTTTATACCAGGTGAGGAGGGAGGTGACCAGTTTTTCGACCGTGGCGGGGTTCGGTTTTTTGCCCGTCATTTTGTTCAGCTTGTCATGTACATGTTTTAGAAAATCATACTGGGCATTGACGGTATTTGTTGTGACCACGCCGCCGCGACTGCTGATAAAGGTATACCCCTTGTTCTCTGATTCAAATAACAGATCCAGCGACTCGAGCCAGGCTTTCAGATTGGATCCGGCCAGGAAGGGCGGCTGGTTCTTCATGACTGCATCACCGATGAAGAGGATCTTTTCGGCGGGTAAGCGCACCCAAATGGACCCATTGGAAGGACCGGGGTGGTGTTCGAGGATGACAGGTGAACTGCTCCAGTGCAGGGTCAACTGGTCGAGGAATGAGATCTCGGGGGGAGCCCAGCGAACACTGCCCAGCCCGGGGATCGATTCCCAATCTGCGCCGGTTTCTTCACCTTGTGCTTTGAATGTGCTCGGGCGTGTGCGAAAAATATAGGCAGTCTTCTCATGCGCTATGACAGTACAGTCCATGGCGCGTGCGCCAAGGGTACGGTCGGGATGAGCGTCCATGTTGATCAAGACCCGGTCGATGCCGCCGCCCAAATTCATGAGCGAAGCGCGCCACGAACGGGCATCTTCGGGGGAGGGCGGTGCGTCGATCTGGATCAAGCCGCGCGGAGTGACGATCACGCCCAGTGTCACGCCGGGGAATTGGTCTTCGATGATGATGTTGCTAGTAATTTCTTGCATAAGGCTTTGTGGAAATGTCCTTTCATATTCTTCTCGCCGGTTGGACAGGCGCTCAAACACAGGGCAGGGTTACATTCACGCCCGGTGTGTGGGGTGTTATTTCGATTTGTGAAAATGCGGGGCTATGGTTTGTCCTTGGGAGGATCGTTGTTTTCCTGTGGTCCGGAGGGGGGCGGTGTTTTGTCCGGTTTGAACGTCAGGCGTCCAGTCTGACGTTTGAGAGTACCAGCAGCCTTGCGGGTTGCGACAGGTAATGCCACCCAGAAAGTTGTGCCTTTATCTATTTCAGATTCGATCCAGATCCTGCCGCCATGTCCATTCACCGCCAATCGGCAGAATGCCAAGCCAACACCCAGCCCGCCTGGTCTGTTTCGCCCACGCAGACGGGTGAACTTTTCGAAGATACGATCGCGTTCTGACGGCGCAATCCCGGGTCCATTGTCGCGCACCCAGAAATTGACGAACATGCCATCTGGGGCTGTCTGAGCTCCGATGTCGATACGCCCACCAACAGGCGTGAATTTGATCGCATTCTCCAGCAGGTTGATCAGGACGCGATAGATCATATCCACATCGACCCAAACCAATGGCAGAACGGTCGTAGCGCGGTTATAAAGGGTTTGCTGACGGGCGGCGACCCCCGGCTCCACATCGCGAATGGCTTCGCGGATAAGCGCGACCGGGTCGATAGGGTTCTGATCCGCGATCTCCTGCCCGGATTCCAGTCGGTTGATGTCCAGCAAAGAATTGACAAGCCGGTGGATTCGTCCGGTTGAGTTTTTTGCAATGGTGAGCATCGAGTTTAGAGTTTCGTCCTCTGGCAGGAGTCCGCTCATCATCTCCAGGCTTGAAACGATGTTGCCCAACGGTGAACGAAGGTCGTGGAAGATCATCGAAGTCATATCTTCACGCAGGGCATCCAGTTCCTTGCGGGCAGTGATATCGCGCAGAATCCATTGGATGGCATCCGTACTGTTGAATTCCACCCGGCGGGCATGGACCTCGATCGGTACGATGCCTCCATCCTTCCGCAACAATCCGCTTTCATACCCGCACGTTCCGCCGTTTCTGAGCAATTCGAAATTCAGACCTGCTTTCGCCCAGTTAACCTCATGTAGCTGCTCGATTCCCATGGTCCGCAATTCACGCGATGAATAATCGCTCAGCGCTGCCGCGCGCCGGTTCAATTCCAAAACGTGCCCTTCCCAGTCCGTGATCAGGATCGGGTCCACACTGTCTTCGAATAGGTCCCTATAATGCCTGTGGGCGTTTTGTAGTTGTTCGAATAACTGTGAGTTATCGAGCGTGCTCCCCGCGATATTCCCAAGCCCGGTCATCACCACCAATGCATCCGGGTCGAATGAGCCGGAGATGGGGTTGATCGCTTCCAATACGCCGATGACTTTTCCGTGGGCCTGGATCGGCGCAAGCGCCAGGGCGCGCATCGCCACCCCGTTTAGCCTGTCTGATTCGCTTATGCTGGTTTCCAGGTTGATGGCAGGGATGATCAATCCTCGCCCTTCGGCAAAAACTTTTCCCATCAAGCCTTGCGCTGCAGGGATGCGAATCCCAGGGATGCCTTCAGAGTTGTTGCCGGCCGCAGCCCTGACAACCAGTTCCTTATTTGCCGGGTCGATCATGGACAATGCTACTGTTTCCACCTGAAGCGCCTGCATGGTCTGGTTGAGGATGCGTTTCAAAACATCCTGCATTTCCAGGGTGGAGTGCAATGCCGCCGACCCCTCAGCCAAAGCGGACATGACCCGCGCCGTGCGCTGGGTTTCCGTATACAGGCGCGCGTTCAACACCGCGATACTTGCCTGGTCGGAGATGGCTTGCATCAATTCAAGATGTTCTTCGTTGAAGGAGTTCGGTACCGAGTGAACGAGCGTCAAAACCCCCACAAAGCGTTCGCGTGCCATCAATGGCACACAGATCGCCGATTTGGCTCCTGACTTTTCCACAGAATCATCCGCGCGCCTGAGCCAACGTTCATCCTTGCTGGTATCGGGGACAAGGGCGGCTTTGCGGTTTTGTACCACCCATCCTGCAAGACCCCGTTCCACAGTTTCGCGTAATTGCTGGGTGGTATGGTCATGGAATTGTCTGCCATACACGATGGTGGCATCTATGGGTTTGCCCATATCGTCCATCACCACAATGCTGCCACGTTCACCGCCGACATATTGAAGGCAGGCAAATAGTACCCGCTGCAGGACTGTGCGAAGATCCAGCGCGGTTGCTACTTCGCGGCTGACTTTAACCAACAATTCTAGGAGTGAGCGTGAATGGTCTTCTTTCATTATGGAACCCAGCATAGTATAGTCCCTTTGGTACAATTAATCCATGCCCCTTAAAGTGCCAGAGATAAAAGCGTTATGCTTCGATGTGGATGGGACTCTCAGTGATACAGATGATCTTTATGCCCAAAAAGTGTCGAAGTTCTTTCCAAAATCCCTCTTCCGGGACCCGGATCATGCCGCCCGGCGTTTTGTGATGTGGATCGAGTCCCCTGGCAATGCCTTACTGGGGCTTGCCGACCGCCTCGGGCTGGACGATGAGATGGTCGCCATCATCAATTGGCTCTCACGCCATCGAAAACATTCCGATAAAAAATTCCTGCTCGTGCCAGGGGTGGATAAAATGCTTCAGCAACTCCACGGGCGTTACCCCATGGCGGTGGTCAGCGCGCGCGATGAAAAAGGGACATTGGCTTTTCTTGAGCAATACAACCTCGTCAACTACTTCGATGCCATCGTCACCGGATTATCAGCCAGGCACACCAAGCCTTATCCAGATCCGGTCCTGCTTGCCGCGCAAAAGATGAACGTCGCGCCTGAGAATTGCCTGATGATCGGCGATACCACCGTGGACATCCGTGCAGGCAAAGCGGCGGGGGCGCAATCTGTTGGTGTGTTATGCGGCTTTGGTGAGGAACCCGAGTTGAGAAAGATCGGCGCGGACGAGATCATCGCCGATACGCCGAAATTATTGGACCTGTTGGGGATCTCCTGAAGGTTTCATCATCGGCATGAGACAAATTTTCACCCTCTATCTGCCGATCTTCGCCGCCTTTTCTATCAACGTTGTTTTATTTGGTTGGGCTGCCAATACGAGCGGTATTCCCATTTACGCTGCGGTCACACCGTTTTCTTTCATCGTCTCATTATTAATATTGATCACCGGGTTGGTCCCCGCCATCCTCCGTCCGCAGGCAAGACATTCCCTGATCGCCTGCTTCTCAACCTTCTTCGCATTCTTCCTCAGCGTTCCATTCGAGTCCAAAGACCTGCCGGATGTTCATCCAGGTGTGCCCCTGCTTTCCTTATTAAACCCATATATCGTCGCACGTTTGGTGCAAGCTGCAGCGCTCCTGCCAATGGCGTTGCATGTCAGTGTGAGGTTTCCACGCCGGATCGATATATCCACCCGGGCAGTCGTATCCGGTTACGTTTTTTCTTTTCTGCTTCTCTTGGCATTATTCGCAAGTTCGCTGTTATGGCAACGTGGAATGTCCGCCTTCCTGCTCTTCTTTTGGTTCACCTTTGTCATCATCTTTTTCATCTACAACCTTGCCAATGCAGCACGCGACCCGAACCCCGAAAACTTTCTGGACGCCCAGCGTGCCCGCATTGTGGGTGTCAGTTTGTTCCTGGCAGAGATCCCCTTGTGGCTTCGTCCGCTAACGCTGGCAATGGGGTTGGATATCTTCTCCTACAACCTTTTATTGGTCTTTCAACTCTTTGTTCCCTTTGGGATCGCCTACGCTGTGATGCGGCACGACCTCTTCGGCATCGACCGCGCCCTCAGGCGGACTCTGGTCTATGGGTCTGTTTCGCTTCTGCTCCTGACGTTGTACCTGGCTCTGACCTCAGGCATAACTTCACTCTTTGAGTATTCTCTGACTTCAAGACCGCTCGCACCTCTCATCAGCCTTTTGGTTGCGGCGATCCTCTTCGACCCGGCGCGGAAGTTCATTCAACGCTGGCTGGATACACTGCTTTATCCCGACCGGCTCAAATTTGAATCTGCGGTGCAATCCATGCAATATCTGCTGTCTCGTGCCAACCGTAGGGATGAGATCATTCACCTTCTCAATGACGTTTTCCCCAATCAGATCGGCGCGGAGTGGGGCGCGTTGAAACTATTTCCGGATCCAGATGTACCACCCCCGCATACAACGCCCGCATGGAATTCCCGCCTAATTGCAGGCAGTGTCACCGTCGGCGGGTACTGGCTGGGACCGCGCCGCGCAGGTCCGCAATATGAAGGGGATGAGGTGAAACGTCTCAATGCGCTGGCTGGTCAGGCGGCGCTGGCGCTGGCGTATGCGAATGCCTATGAAAGCCTGTATGAGTTAAATAAAAATCTCGAAGTGCGGGTGAAGGAACAAACCGAACGCGCGCTTGCTGATGAAAAATCCATTGCGGCGTACGAAGAACGTCAGCGGATAGCGCGTGACTTGCACGACTCGGTTACGCAGCAGATGTTCGGATTGCATTTGATGGCGCGCGGATTGAAAAAATCCGCGCCTGAGGATTTCAAAGAGAAGCTGGTAGAGTTGGAGAGCCTGGCAAGCGATACGTTGAAGGAAATGCGCTTGATGCTTGATCAACTGCGCGAAACATCCGGCGGGGAAAAGGTCAACTTCGCTGAATCGGTTCGGGCGGAGTGTGAGGCGTTTTCCAACCGAAGCGGACTCGAGGGCGGGGCGTTGCTGTCTGTAACGCTGGAAATGCCGCAGGTTGTAATTCTTCCAAAAAATATTTCCAGCGAAGCGACATGGGTGCTGCGCGAGGCATTACAAAATATAGTGAAGCACAGCGGCGGGCGGAGTGTGGTTGTGCAAGTGAGCGTCGATTCGTTTTTGCAGGTGTATGTTTCGGATGGTGGTTCCGGATTTGATATACACGCTGTACCTGTGGGGCATTATGGCTTGCGTGGAATGCGCGAACGAGTGCTGGCGTTGGGCGGCGAGTTGACAGTTGATTCTGAAATTGGGCGCGGCACGATTTTGAAGTATAAAATTCCTTTGCCCGTATCAGAGTCCTGAAGCCCTACTTCAGGACATACCCGAAAGTAGATCTTTCGGATTCCATAGGATATGCCATGCTAAAAATAATCATTGCCGACGATCATCAAGTTGTGCGCCGCGGGTTGATATTGACCATTGATGCCGAGAAGGATATGTGCGTGGTGGGGGAGGCGCAGAATGGTGCGGGCGTGTTGGCGTTGATCAAAAAGCACAAACCCGATGTGGTCTTGATGGACCTGCAAATGCCCGAGATGACCGGTGTGGATGCGTTGAAGCAAATTCGACCAGAATACCCCGACCTGCCGATCTTGATATTGACGACCTTCAACGATGACGCGCATGTGTATGCTGCATTGCGGGCAGGCGCGAGTGGATTTTTATTGAAGGAGATGAGCGGCGATGAACTGGTGGCTGCCATTCGCGGTGCGGCGCAAGGCAAACCGCAATTGCACCCTAATATTGCGAAGCGTCTTATGGCACGTGCGCCCATGCCCGATGACCCGTTCGATTCATTGACCGAACGAGAACGCGGAATCTTGAAATTGCTTGCAAAAGGCAAGAGCAATAAAGAAATCGCAAGCGAGGTATCGCTCACCGAGATGACAGTGAAGGGTTATGTCAGTGATCTGTTCGTGAAGTTGGGGGTGAACGATCGAACGCAGGCGGCGCTGATGGCGGTCCGCTATGGGTTGGTGATGGTGGAGGAGTTGTAGAACCCTAAGTGACAGTCACCTTCAAGGTGACTGTCACTTTATTACACACCCACCAAATAGGGGGAGAGGTTTCCCACTTCCGAGGGCGGACTTAATCGATCCAAAACAGTATCCTTTGGCTATCAATGGAGATAGCCGATGGAAACGAATTTAGCCCTGGAACAACCCACTTATAAAACATCCACTTTCCAATTTCTATGGAACGTCTTTCGCAACCCGCTGGATGCGCTGACCGATCTTGCGCATGAACAGGGCGATATTGCGCGGGTCAAACTCCGCAAACGGGATCTTTTTCTTCTGAACCACCCCGCTTTCATCGAAGAAGTTTTGATCAAGCAGGCGGATAACTTTGTCAAAGGCCCCAGCTTGCAGCGGGCGCGGGTGATTTTGGGCGAGGGTCTTCTGACCAGTGAGGGTGAAGAGCACCTTGCTCAACGCCGCACATTGCAACCTGCTTTTCATCGACAAAAGATGGAAGGATACCTTCCCTTGATGAACGAAAATGTGATGGCGCATATAGCGAATTGGCAAACGGACGAGCGTGTGGATATGTCTGAAGCCATGATGCGCTTAACCCTCAACATTGCGCTTTGGTCATTCTTTGGCAGCGCACCAAAAGGAGCGGTGGAGAAGGTCAGTGATGCGATGAAGACTTTGGTGCGCCTCTTTCCACTTGCGCAAATGCCTTTACCAGAGTCCGCTCGCAGCTTCTTCCCAAGTTTCAAGGAAGCCAAGGCAGGTTTGAGCGCGGTCACCGAGGCGCTTCTCAAGAATCCGCAGAGTGGGCGGGAGTTAGTCCACATCCTTAAGCAAAACAATGATGGTCAATTCACCGATGAGCAGATCCATGCGCATGTACTTACTTTTTTGTTGGCTGGGCATGAGACCACAGCGCTGTTGCTTACCTGGTGCTGGGACCTGCTCACACATCACCCGGAGGCGCAGTCGATATTGCAAGCTGAGATCGATTTGGTATTAGGCGATCGTTTGCCCATGCCTGAGGATATTCAGAAACTATCGTATACCCGTGCAGTAGTGAAAGAAGCATTGAGGATGCGCCCGCCTGCCTGGGCGATGGGGCGTGAAGCTCTGGGTGACTGCGAGATCGGCGGACAGTTCATCCCGTCAGGTTCGACGGTGTTGATGAGTCAATGGGTGACGCATCATGACTCGCGCTTTTATTACGAACCGCTTCGCTTCCGCCCTGAACGCTGGTTCGACCTCGATATGTCTTCATCCCCCCGTTACAGTTACTTCCCATTCGGCGGCGGAAGCCGGGTCTGCATCGGTGAGC
>CAZYLM010000097.1:0-9746 GCA_964648645.1 uncultured Anaerolinea sp. | reverse complement strand
GCCGGTTCCTTGCCGAGCCCCGCCTCGGTCCCTGCAAGTTTGGCTGTGTAGCCCGAAATGAATTGGTACATCGCCTGGGGCGTCGTCAATCTTGCAATGGGAGGCATGACCCCGTTCGCATCGCAGGTCAGGAAAATAATATTCTTCGGGTGCCCCGCCCTTTTCTCCGGGACAGCGTTCGCTATGAATTCCAACGGATATGAGGCGCGGGTGTTCTCTGTGAGAGATTCGTCGTTGAGATCGATCTTGCGCGTGATTGGGTCGAATGGCACGTTCTCGAGGATCGTCCCGAACATTTTTGTGGTGGCGTAGATTTGCGGCTCGGCAGCTTCGGAGAGTCCGATCACTTTGGCGTAACATCCACCCTCGAAGTTGAATACACCATCATCACTCCAACCGTGTTCGTCATCCCCGATGAGGCGGCGCTTGGGATCCGCTGACAATGTCGTCTTACCCGTTCCGCTCAGTCCGAAGAATAAAGCCACATCATTGGGGTCGTCCGGGTCCACATTCGCAGAGCAATGCATGGACATGACCCCATCCAGGGGCAGCAGGTAATTCATGAGCGTGAAAATGGATTTCTTCAACTCACCGGCGTAGGCGGTATTGCCGACAATCGCCAGTTTGCGTTCATAGTTGAGGACAATGAATGTCTCGCTTGCCGTCCCGTCCACAGCCGGGCTGGCTTTGTAGCCAGGGGCGCTGACCACGACGAACTCCGGAACGAAGCGCTTATATTCCTCAAGTGTTTGCGGCGGGATGAACATATTACGGATGAACATGCTATGCCATGCATGCTCGGTCACAAAACGGATCGGCATACGATAGTTCTCGTCCGCGCCGACGTAGACATCCTGAACAAAGACATCCTTGCTTTGATAATATCCCAGCAGGCGCGCATATAAGCCTTCGAACTTTTCGCTGTCAAAGGGTTTGTTATACGTCCCCCACCAGATATGGTTTTCAGAATCGACATGCCGGACGGTGAACTTGTCATTGGCAGAACGCCCGGTGTGTTTGCCGGTATGTGCCACAAAAGCGCCGCCCGCAGAAGTGATCCCCTCCCCGCGGAAGACTGCTTCCTCATAGAGCGCTTCCATGGTCAGGTTCCAGTAAGCCAACCGCAGGTTGCCGACGCCATGGTTGGACAGGTTGTAGTCCGACTTCCGAACCTGGGCGATGCCTTCAGCGGGGGTTTTGATATTCAATAAATTGCCCATAAGAAAATCTCCTCTGCACTTCTATATTTGTCAGTTCCAATCACGTACCATTTTTCGGTCGCCGATATAGATCTCGTTTGGAGAGGTCATATCGAGCGCCCATCGAATGCGCGCCAAGCCCTCGATCACATCCGCTGCGGACCCGGCAAATGAAATGCGGATATGCCCTTCCATGCCAAACTCCTTTCCGGGAACGGTGACCACCATTGCCTTCTTCAGAAGGAAACGCGAAACCTCCATGGAATTATTATTGAAGGCTCGCAAATCAGGCAGGGCATAGAACGTCCCCTGCGGCTCGATCAGGCGTGCGCCGTTAAAGGATTTCATTTCCTGCACCAGGATATTCCGGTTGTTTTCGATCTGCAGACGAAGCGATTCCACAACAGACTGTAAACCGTTCAACGCGCCTTCCGCCGCAGCCTGCGCAATTGGTGACACACAGGATGTTGTCTGGGCAAGGACATTCGTCATCACGCGTACCAGTTCCCGCGGACCGACCACCCACCCGATGCGAAAGCCGGTCATCCCATAAAGTTTTGCCACACCGTTCACAACGATGATGTTCGAACTTTCAATGTCATTCTTTGTAAAGGTAAAAGCGGGCTTTGCAATATTCCGGTCGAAGGTCAGTTTATGGTAGATATCGTCGCAGATCAGAAAGATACCGCGCTGCTCGCACAAGCCAACGATCTTCTCGATCAAACCGTCAGGGTAAATGGCGCCAGAGGGATTGTTCGGGCTGTTTACAATGATGGCGCGGGTCGAAGATGAAAGTGCCCGTTCGATATCCTCGAAGCGTGGAACGAATCTTCCATCCTCGGGTGTAACTATAACGGGAATCCCCATGCACATTTTGATCATCTCAGGGTAGGAGACCCAGTATGGCGCAATGATGATCACTTCGTCCTGTGGGTTGAGGATGGAATAGAATATATTGAATAGGGATTGCTTCGCCCCGTTGGTGATAATCACGTTCTCCGGCGCAACCAGCCGGTTGTAGTTCTCTTCCGTGTACCGGACCACCGCTTTTTTCATGGAAGGAAGCCCATCGGGAGGTGTGTATTTGACTTCGCCGCTGGAGAGTTTTGCGCCCGATGCGAGCATGGCAGCAATGGGAGTCTTGTTCTTCGGCTCGCCGATACCAAGATTGATAACCGCCTCTCCTCGCTCCTTGAGCAGGCGTGCTTCTTCATTCAGGGCAAAAGTTGGAGATTCTGCTATTTCGCTAGCCAGTCTGCTGAGTTTCATGTTTCTCCTATTGGTATTAAACAAAATCTGGTCAGAGGTTCTCCTCCGACCAGATACACTTGCATACCCGCAACCCGCGGCTGACAAGTTTATTGTCAGTCAATGCGTTCATAAGGTGATTATACCCTAATCACACGTGAACGCTCCCGGGAGCACATCCGTCGCCTGCCCCCATAATTTTTGATATTCCAGCAGGTACAAGGCTGCTATCTCGGTGTTATCCAGGATCACAACATTCTCTTCGTTCTCTCCGTCAGCGCTAGACGAGAAATTCAACGACCCCGTCACGACAATATTATTGTCGATGATGATGATCTTGTCATGCAGGAAACTGCTGTTTCCATCCTGTCTTACAGGTACCCCTGCGCACCAAAAGGTCTTTAATTCAGAGCGCGGGCTGTTGCTTCCAAATGTCTCGAAAACACCCTGCACATCCACACCCGCTTGTGCGCGCTCGATCATGGTTTGAGCAAGCGGGTAGTCGGTGAAACTGAATGCAAGAAAGCGAATACTGGACTGGGCATCTTTGACCAGTGCGATCAAATTGTCCACGGCGTGATCTTCCGGTGAGAATAAAACCTGTATCGGTGTGCCGTTCAGGATCGCCCATTGAGTATTGACAGTGGATGGCGCGCGTGGTCCCAACTGCGCACTCCACAATTCCTCCCACTCCCGTTCATAAATATTCGCGATCTCGGGTGAATGAAAAACAACCGCGTTATTGTTCTGCTTGTAGATCCCATTGACGGTGATGTTGGTGGAGCCTGTCCACAAGATCTGCCTGTCGAAGATCCAGAATTTATTATGCATCAAGGCGGTTCGCCCCGCATCATCCTTGACCTCGACCCCGCCAGCCATGAGGCGGGTGAACTGCCCCCGTCCCGGGTTCCCATCGATATCCAACCCATTCTCATTATCCGTGACCCAGCGCACATCCACGCCGCGGGTTTTGGCGGCAATCAGGGCGTCCGCTACGAGCGGCAGGTTGAACTCAAAAGATGCAATATGTATGCTGATTTGAGCGGCATTGATAAAGCCGATCAATTTTTCTTCAATGGAACCAGCCGGGTTGTTAGGATCATTGATCGTCAACGGGTCGGTAAAATAAACCTCCCACCAGGCAGTCGGAGGAAGTGAAGCGGGTGGTTCGGTGATAATTGGCAAGCCTGGTGTAGGCGTTTCCGTTATCGGATAAATGATCTGGGGGGTATCTGTGATCGGAATGATGATGGGCGGAGGTGTATCGCTGGCAAAAAAGGGGATTTGAGTGACAGGCGCGTACGGGGTTTCAAAATCCATGGGCGCACAGGCAGTGATGGTCAAACAGATGAGGAAGGTAGTAAAGTTACGTTTCATTGTCGTCTCTTTCATGCCAGAATCAATAAGCGAAGGTTGCCCTATTGTACTGGAAGCAGGGTTCGCCAACATTATTCGGCTTTCATCCTGTGCTCCATCCCTCTCATTTGAAAGTTCTCGGCAAATTCATTGAAATTACAGGAACCAAAATCCATCATTTTGGGGATTAATCGTCAGATTCATCCTGCCTGTTGTAAAACTTCACTCATAGCAGTACGATGATTTTGCGGGGCAACGAATTGTGAACGGTTCTTTCCAGGAGGCAGAAATGAAAACAAATATCTACAGTAGCACTGGTCTCTCTTGCGTTGGCTTGTTAATCCTGATAACGATTGTTGGCTGCGGAGGAGGCGGAGTCGGAAATCTCGGAATCGTAGAACAAAGTTCCTCATCCAGCGTACGCACCGAGGAAATTTCAGTCGATGCCTGCTCCTCTCAGGAAACCATCACGGCAAAGCGTGAAGAAAAACTGGAAATCAGCGTTGAAGGAGGGTTTGGCATACCCATCGATGTTGTTGAAGCCAATTTGAAAGCCAGGTATTCCCGCGGAAGCAGTGCTTCGATCGAACTTCCCGCCGCCCCCGGAACATACATGACTTTCATGGTGGAGTGGACTGATGAATCCTTTTTTGGCGTAATCGATCTGGACGGCGAATCTGGACCGGCGTATGAAGTGCATGTTTCGATCCCCCAACAGACAGGCGCTTACGATCAAGGCTGTATTGCCGGAATATACAAGCTAAATAGATGGGAGGAAGCACCATCCCCTTACACGATCTATATGGATGTGGACAGCGGGTTTCTCGAAATCAACGCAAATGGCGATGCGGAGTGGAATATAATCATTCGGGAAAAGGGTGAATATCCCGACCCAACTCCTGCGATCACCTGCAAGGGCAGGTACGAGAAAAGCACCGACCTACTAGCTGGCGGACCTGGTGGTATGGAGTGGAACTGGACATTCGACATGTCCGGCTTCACTCACGATTTGTGGATGACATTCTGCGGCTGGGATGTGGGCGGCGAGACTGATCCATTTTCCCTTTATCCGAGTCAACTTGGTCCTGACCAACGCATCCTTGAAATGAAAAACTCTCGCGGCACGTTTATTTGGGAGCAGTAGTTCACACTGGATACAAGGCTACGATTCCAATGCCTGAAAGTCCTGCGGGGTCCCGAGCGGATAATTCGCGGCGTCCACGGCGATGCGCTTGATAAGCCCGCCTAGAACAGAACCGGTTCCAACTTCAACGAAAGAATCTATTTCTCTCGCGCTCATCGCTTTTACGCTATCCGTCCATTTCACGCGGGATTGCATCTGGGCTTTGATATCAGCGCGGCAGTCATCGGCTGTCTTCAAAACTGATGCATGGACGTTGCCAATGACGGAAATTTTCGGGTCACGCATCGCAACAGAATCAACGGCTTGATTCCATTCTTCTTGAATAGCAGCCATTAATGGTGAATGCGCAGCGATCGAAACCGCCAGCGGCAGAGCGCGTTTTGCGCCTGCCGTTTTTGAGCCGGCCATGGCCCGTTCCACAGCGGCTTTCGCACCGGAAATGACCACCTGCCCGGGGCAGTTGTCATTGGCAACCTGAACGATTTCATCCGCTGTGCTCGCTTCAGCGCAGACTTTGTCCAGGGTGGGAATATCCACACCGAGGATCGCCGCCATTCCACCGGGTGAGAGTTCGCCCGCACGTTTCATCAATTCACCGCGCTTGCGAACGAGGCGAAGCCCGTCTGCAAAGGGTAGTGCCCCGGCGGCGCACAGAGCCGACAATTCACCAAGCGAATGCCCGGCAACAGACTCAGGTTCAAACCCGGGAAAGAGCCGGGTGAACGTCCTGAAGGAAACTATGGAATGAAGGAAGAGCGCGGGTTGAGTGTTGACCGTGTCATTTAGGTCAGCTTCCGGCCCATTCCACATCAGGTACGAAAGGGAAAAGCCCAATATGGAATCGGCTTCTTCAAAAATCTGCCGGGCTTCTGTATATTCATCAGCGAGGGCCTTGCCCATGCCAATGGTTTGCGAGCCTTGCCCGGGGAATACGAAAGCGGTGGTCTTTGAGTCGAGTTTCATTGGATTTCCTTTGTGCTGGTCTGCGCAGTCAAAAGTCGGGAGATTTTTGACTGCAACGGCAGGAGTCGCTGCGGTCCTTTCGTTTAAAACACAAACGGGTCGTGATTGTCACGACCCGCCGGGTTTACTCAGCCGCTTTCTTTTCCTTCTTGACCTCGTATACTTCGCGTCCCTTGAAGTGACCGCAGTTCGGGCAGACGACATGCGGCAGGCGTTTGTTGCCGCAATTGGAGCAAGTGACGAGATTGATCGCGCTCAAGGCATCCTGCGAACGGCGTCGGTCGCGGCGGCCCTTGGAATGTTTGCGCTTGGGATGTGGGGTCATGAAACGTTCTCCTTATATACATGCATCAGACGGGCGCACGCCCGTCTGTTTTTTACGAAGCGCGCTGATTATATATGCGGGGGGCAGTGACGTCAAGGCGATTTGGAAGTAAAATCCCGGGTATGGAAATCCAGATCGCGGTCGCCAAGATCAACAAATATGCGGTTTCCGAAAGCGGGGACACGCTTGAAGTAATCGAACGCCCAACAGGAGGGCTTTCGGTGGTGCTTGCTGACGGACAAACCAGCGGACGGGGCGCCAAAGCGGTTTCCATGATGGTGGTACGAAAAGTCATCAGCCTGATCGCCGAAGGTGTGCGGGACGGTGCAGCAGCCCGGGCCGCCTCAGATGCGCTCTTCACCGAGCGGGCGGGCAAGGTCACTTGCACCTTGAACATCGCCTCCGTCGACCTGCACAGCAACACGATCGTCCTGTCCCGGAACAACCCCGCCCCCATGTACATCTGCCGCGGCGAACAGATCGATGCGCACACTGAGGATTCCGTTTCCCTGGGTACATCGCGAAATGTACGCCCCGTCATCACAGAATTGACGATCGAGCCGGACCTTACCATCGTTATATTTTCCGATGGCGTCACCCATGCCGGGGAACGCCGTGGCGAGCCCATGGATATTGGGCAAACCATCCGGTTCCTGACCGACGACCAGGATGCCAACCCTCAGCAGCTGGCGGATGGCTTGCTAGCCGAGGCAGTGCGCCTCGACGATACCCGCCCCGCTGACGATATCAGCGTGCTTGTCTTGCGCGTGTCACCCCAAAGCGGTGACAAGGTCCGGAGAATGAACGTCCGTCTTCCCATCCATGCATAAAAAGGTCGGTCTTTTCAGCAAACATCGTTGGCGCCACATGCTGGCCGGGTTACGAGATACAGCCATCCTGATGCGCGAATTTCGTACTCCGCTACTCTGGTTCTCCTTTGCCATCGTCGGTGGAGGGATCCTCTATCATTATCTTTCAGAACAGCTGGGTGAGCCCGTGTACAGCCTCGCTGAATCGATCTATATCGTCCTGATCTCCACCTTTCTCCAAACCCCCAACCGCGACTTCCCCCATCACATCCTGCTGCAGGCGTTCCACTTCCTGATGCCCATCATCGGGCTGATCGTGCTTGCCCAGGGATTGGCGGATTTCGGGAGCATGTTATTCAACCGCAAGTCACGCAGCAAGGAGTGGGAAATGGCAATAGCCTCCACAATGGATAAGCACATCATACTCGTCGGGCTCGGTCATCTCGGTTACCGGGTCGCGATGAAACTGCATGAAATGAACGAAAACGTAGCCATCATCGAATACAACGCCAATGCCGACACCGTCTCAGCGGCGCGTACGCTTGGCATTCCCGTCATCCACGAAGATGCAACGCGCCCCGGAGCCCTTGAAGCCGCTAATGTCAGAGATGCCCGTGCCATCATTATGGCAAGCCAGAACGATTCGATGAACCTGCAGATCGCCTTGAAAGCCCGCAGCCTGAACCCAAACATTCAGGTTGTCGTACGCATTTTCGACGAGGACTTCGCCCATGCCTTACAGGAGCAATTCGGGTTCGTTGCCTTGAGCGCTACAGAAATGGCAGCACCCGTGTTCGCCTCGGCGGCTGCAGGTGTGGATGTGACCAACCCCATCTCGATCGAGGGGCAATTGCTCAGCCTGGCGCGGCTTACGATCGCAAAAGATTCACCGCTCGACAATAAAACCGTGGGGTACGTCGAGGATAGCTATCACTTGAACGTTGTCCTCCTCAGGCACGACCACCAATCGGAAATGCACCCGACCGACAAGACCGTGATCCGCACCGGAGACACACTTGCCGTGCTCGGCGGTGCAGACCAATTGAAAACGCTCATCCACATCAATGAATGACCCTGCGGATCCCGCGCGGGATAAAAGCCCGCTGATCGGAATTGTCGGTCCGTGTGGCGCTGGTAAATCCACACTCGCCGCCGGGTTGGAAAGCCACGGCTTCCGCTGCCGGCATATTGCGCAGGAACATTCTTATGCGGGGCAAATGTGGAAGGTCATCGCCAAACCCGATATCCTGATCTATCTTGAATGCAATTTTGAAAATTCCACCAAGCGCCGCAACCTAAAATGGATGCCCGCTGATCACGAAGAACAACTCCGTCGTCTGTCGCATGCCCGCGGGCATGCAGACTTGATCATCAATACGAATATACTAAACCAGAGTGGAGTCCTCGCCCAAGCCCTTGCCTACCTGAAAAACCGGTACTGAAGCCCGGGCTTTGCCCCGCCTCCAGTGTGGACCTCAGCTTGGGCTGGCGGACCAGGCTTTCGCCAAGCGAGAAGCGGGATGTGTTGAGCAAGTCTATAGACTTGCTTTACAAGGGGGGGTATAATGTCGCCCGCGTGGCGCATCAGCGCCACATTTTCGTGGATGGAGTACTTACATGCGCAATAAGAATACATGGTTAGCTTTGATCCTGATCCTGTTGGCGTTCTCCCTTTGGGTGGATTTCAGCAGAGAGATCTCGATCTTCAATCCCTTTAGCGACAGCGCACCATTCCTCACCCGCAGTGTGGATGTGAAGCTGGGCCTCGACTTGCGTGGCGGGTTGCAGGCATTGCTCGAAGCGGATGTCCCTGCCGATACCCAGGTCAGCACGGAAGAAATGAATAACGCGAAAAATATTCTCGAAAATCGCGCCAATGCCCTGGGTGTGAGCGAGATCGTCATGCAGACCGCCGGTGACCGCCGCATTGTGGCGGAATTCCCCGGGATCACAAACCCGGAAGAAGTGGTGAGCGCCCTCAAGCAGACAGCTTTGCTGGAATTTGTGGATATGGGCGATACTCCCGTTCAGGAAGGGACTACAGTTCAAACGGATTTCGGCATTTCGACCGATACCACACCAGACCCGGCAGCCACCCCCGCCCCCACCGACCCTGCCGCAGCACCGCAAGAAGCTGCAACCGTCTATCACACTGTGATGACCGGCGCAGGATTGGATAGCGCTTCCGTCACCCGCGGACAGACAGGCGAATACCAGATCTCCTTTGTATTGAAATCCGACGCAAAAGATATCTTCGCCGAGTACACCACCAACAACACCGGCAAATATCTTGCCATCGTGTTGGACAAGGTCGCCATCTCGGTGCCGGTCATCCGCCAGCCCATCACTGACGGGCAGGGCGTGATCTCGGGTAACTTTACCCAGGAAACAGCCCAGACCCTCGCCATTCAACTTCGCTCCGGCGCCCTGCCCATTCCGATCAAGGTTGTCGAGAGCCGCACTGTTGGACCAACCCTCGGTGAGGAAAGCGTCCGAAAAAGCCTGCTCGCCGGCATCGTCGGTTTGAGCGTGGTGATCCTCTTTATGGCGATCTATTATCGGCTCCCCGGTATCATTGCGGACCTTGCCCTGCTCTGTTACGCCGCCTTTTCATTGATGCTCTTCAAAATGATCCCAATCGTCCTGACCCTGCCTGGTATTGCCGGTTTCATTCTCTCCGTGGGTATGGCTGTCGATGCGAA
>CAZYLM010000096.1:0-9761 GCA_964648645.1 uncultured Anaerolinea sp. | reverse complement strand
CCAGACATAAAACCAGCCGGGTCTTGATCTTTATAGCTTTATCGATCCTTGCCATCTCGAATATTTATCCCTTGTTGTTCGTATTCATGAACTCTCTCAAGGATCGAACGGAGTATCTCAAGAACCCGTTCAGCCCCCCGAACTTCAAGCAGCTTGCCTGGGGCAATTACGAGACCATGATCAGCCAGTTCCAGATATTCAAACTGTTTGGGAATACGCTGATCATCTCGGTGGTAACCATCTTCTTCCTGCTCGCACTGGGGATCGTGGCCAGTTATGCTTTTGCCAAACTAAAGTTCATTGGGAAGAACGTCATCTATTTCCTCATCATTTCCAGCATGTTTGTCCCTGTTCAGGTGACCATTATCCCGATCTATATGCTGTTCTCCAGGCTGCATCTTGTGGATACCTACTGGGCTGTCGTCCTGACATATCTGGGGATGTTTCTCTCTGAGGCGATCCTGTTGATGACGGCTACATTTCGCGGCATTCCAGATGAGATCATCGAGGCCGCTGAACTGGACGGGGCGGGCTACTTCGATATTCTGCGATATGTCATCATACCCATGGGCAGACCCGCAATTATCCTTTGCCTGATCTATTACTTTATCGTGACTTGGAATGACCTCTTTACACCCATGATCCTGCTGACGAATATGAACTCCCGAACCGTCATGGTCGCTTTGGCATCCCTCATTTCACGCTATTCCGGCGACCCTACATTCCAGTTTGCAGGCTTGTTCCTGGCAGCCATCCCCGCCATTTTGGTTTATGCGATCTTCCAGAAATACATCATCAAAGGCATTGGCGAGGGTTCGACAAGATGACAATATTTTGCCGATAACGGGAAACTGAATAAATTCTTGTCACGGGTGGTTTTGGTTAAAAATGATTCTCCTGATAATATCGAAAATGATATTGAGGGGCGCTATCGGCTAGATTTTAACCGTTTCCTTTTTAGGGCAAGCAACAATTTTTCATGGATCCCTGGTGCGGCAATGATCACAGATACCGGCTCCGATATAAAATCTGGATCACCTTCTATAGTTGTGACCCGCGCTCCGGCTTCTAACGCGATTAACCCGGCAGCTGCAACATCCCAAGGCTTGAGGGCCAGTTCCCAGAATCCATCAAGGCGGCCAGCTGCAACATAACATCCATCCAATACTGCAGAGCCGTGGCAGCGAACTCCCTGGGTTATTTTGGATATTGCCATGAAGTTATCAAAATTGTTTTGCCTAGTTTTCCAGACATCGTATGGAAATCCCGTCACCAGCAGGCTTTTTGACAACTCATTTACATGTGATGAATGAATCCTTTTTCCATTCAGGCGGGAACCTTTCCCACGTTCGGCGGAAAACAGCTCATCGCGTAACGGATCATAAACGGCCGCCATCTTCAATCTTCCACGCGATGCGAAGCAGATCGAAACGCAAAAATTGGGTAGTCGGTGAGAATAGTTCACCGTGCCATCCATTGGGTCAATGTACCATGTGTTTTCAGTATTGCCGATTATTTTGCCGCCCTCCTCGGTAACGATGTGATCGCCGGGAAATCGTGATTTTATTTCCTTTAGCAGGAAAGATTCCGATGCGTAATCCGCCTCTGTCACAAGGTCGATGGCGCCTTTGTATTTGATGTTGTGAGTTTTATTGAATCCTCTCCGCAAAATTGCACCAGCAGACCGTGCTAAGGATTCGATATTAAATAGTTTTGGCTCCATATCTCACTTCCGTTTCGATGTGGATGAATGCGATCAATCGATTATCAAAACCGGCGTGGTCAAAGCCACGCCGGTTTAATTTGAACTTATTTTGACTATTAACTTATTGGGCAGAAATCGCAGTCCAGCCTGTTACGATGTCCTCCATGGCCTTGGTGAACGAATCAAAGGCGGTGGGGAAGTGCAGGTTGCCGTATGCGCTTTCAGGGAGAAGTTTAGCGGCTACGTCATCTGGTAGTTTTACGTCGCTGCGCGCAGGATGTGCGTAACCAGTGGCCAGCATAATTTGACCTTCGTCCGAAAGCAGGAAATCCTGTTCGAGTTTTGCGGCATTCGGATGCGGAGCCACGGCGCTGATGTATTCAGCGAAGAGCATGCCAACCGTTGCATCTGATGGGATGATCACTTCAAGCGGAAGGCCGGTAGCGTCACGCTTGGCAAAGCCGTCGAAATCATAAACAATTGAGATAGGGCATTCGCCTTTTTGGACGGAGGCTACATTTAGTACCACGCCTTGGCGCCAGTTGCCGCTGTCGCGCAACTGTTTGAAGAAATCAAGACCGGGCTGAACATTAGATTCGCCGCCGCCATGGGCATAAGCCGCAGCTAGCACGGCACCTGTTGCATAGGAGGATTTGCTTGGATCACGGCTGCATACCTTGTCATTGTATTCGGGTTTGAGCAGATCATCCCAAATTTGTGGGGGATTCTCGACCAGATCGGTATTGACGAGGAAGCTGATCGCTCCCCAGTACGCCACCACCCACCGGCCGTCGGCGTCCTTAAAGTTATCAGGGATATTGTCCCAAGAAGTGTTCTTGTAAGGCATGGCCAGATCGTTTTCAATCAATTTTCCGACAAAATCGAAGCCAATATCTGCCACATCCATCACCGGGGCGTCTTTCTCAGCCAGCAAGTGGGTGATTTCCTCGGCGCTGGTCATATCGGTATCTGTATGTACGACGCCATATTTTGATTCTATGGCTTTCCAGATATTTCCCAAATTAACCCAGTCGTCACTCATGCCATAGCTGACAATCTGGCCTTCCGCTTTGGCTCCTTCCACCTTGGCAACTTCGGGATCCTCGGTGGGAGCCGCGGTAGCGACAGGGGCCTCGGTTTGGACTGGTTCCGATGTTACTGGAACAGGTGTAGGGGCTGGGGCACAGCCTGCGAGAATAGTCACAATTAACGTGACCGTCGCAACAAACATATAAACTTTTCTCATTTCATTGCTCCTTTTTAATATTTTCCACCCGGACCGGGTGGATATTCACAAAGAATAAATTGGAGAAGCTATCGTCCAACTACGTGGGTGGTCTCCCGGCTTCCTTTGCTGGTTGCCCAAATGATGAGCAGGGATGTAATCCAGGCAACTACAAAGCTGATAACAGCCAGCGCGCTAGCTTGTCGTCCGTCGAAACGCGTGAATTCAACCAAATAAAGCGGGAAGGTCTTGAAGCGGGTGCCTACTAAAAGGTTTGTCAATGTGTATTCGGAGAACACAGTTGAAAACACAAGTAGGCAACCGTTTATTATCCCCGGCATGATATTGGGGATGATGATTTCGGTCAGGATCGACCAGCCGTTTGCTCCAAGGCTTTGAGCTGCTTCTGTCAAAACCCGGAAGTCGATTGCCTCCAGCGCGTTGACAACTGGCCGATACATGAACGGTAAAGAAAGGACCATACAGGCCGCAATCAGAATGTTTGGATTGTTAATGATGGGTAAGGGCACTTTTGAGTAAAAGCGGATGAGTGCCAAAGCCAGAACCACGCCGGGCACGCCAAATGAAAAGCTGGTCATGAATTCAATCGCCGGTTTGGCTTGCGGTACCTTCAACTTCATCCAATATGTGGTAGGGGTTACCAAAATGAACAAGCAGATCATCGTCGCAAAGGAGGCGATGAATGAATTCTTGAGTGTCAGAAGGAACGCGCCTCTTGAAGTGACTTCCTGCCACCATTGAATTGTGTAGCCTTCCGGCCAAATGCTGCGATCCCAACGTGTTGAAACTGAAAATATAAGAGTTGCAATTACTGGCACAACCATGAAAAGCAAGAATAGACTTAAAATCACAGTACGCCAAAGATCGTTCGATTGTTTCATCTTTGCCCCCTCCGCGAAATGTTGGATAACCATATAAAACCGCCCACACAGGCCGACATGATCAAGAGTGACATCATGGATAATGCGTCTGCAAGCTCGGGTGCGAATTGCACTTCGCCGCGGATCAACGCTGCAATACGGATGGTGATCAAATCAACGTCCGACCCGGTCAAAGTCCAGGCGGTGGCGTATGCGCCAAATGAATTGGCGAAGAGCAATAGAAATCCGCTCATTAGGGCGGGAAAGAGGATGGGCAGTGCAATTTCGATCCAATAGCGAAAAGCGGATGCTCCAAGATTCATTGCGGCTTCCCGCCATTCACGTTTTAGGCCTAGGAGTGAGGGAATAATTAACAGGATCATCAAGGGCAATTGAAAATATAAATAAGCGATGGTCAGTCCTGAGATAGAATAAATACGGAATTCTGGATAAAGATTGATACCTACTTCTTTGAGAAGCAGGGTGATAACGCCTGTTGAACCCAGGATCACGATAAATGCAAAAGCCAGAGGCGCGCCGCCAAAATTCGTAGTGACATCTGAAAGCGCTGTGAGTGCATTTTGAAGGAATTTGTTTTTAGTTGTGATGATGGCATATGCCACAAGCGACCCAAATACAACCCCAAAACCTGCCGTGGTTGCAGAGAGTTTGATGCTGTTTGCGAACGACCTTATAAAGAGCGGATCCATCGCCTGACGATAGTATTCAAAGGTCAGAATCCCTTTATTTGTCAGGCTTGACCGGAGTACCGTCAATATGGGGAGAAGTTCGAATGCCAACCCAAAAATAAAAAACGGCAATAATCCCAACCACACTGTCCAGGATGCGGACGTTTTTTTAATTTGCAAGTTTGCCCGGGTTGAGGCTGCCATAAATCCTCGTTATAAAGAAATGTGCATGCCGTCATAGGCACATTGCACATTACCAGTAAAGCGCTGTCGCACCTGGGAAGCTAGGTCAACGGCGAGCGCGGGTGGGTAGGAGTGGGTGAGAATCACAGACTTTACCCCTGCCTGTTTGGCGATCTCTCCAACCATGTCAGCATTCAAGTGATCTTCTGTCTCCCATCCGGCTGGGAATGAGCATTCACTGATCAAAAGGTCTGCCCCAGTTGCCAATTCAGTTAGTTCACCACGGGGGGTTACATCTCCCGAATACACAATGGAATGCCTGCCATCCTCCACGCGGTACGCTACGCTTTCAGGTGTATGCATCGTCGGCGCAGATTTGATCTTTAGATTCCCGATTGAAAATTCATTGCGGTACACAGTTTGAAGATTTAATTCAAAAGAGATGGGGGCGATTTCCGGATAAAGGTCGAACATCCGCTTAAGAAAATCCTCCAAGCCACCGCAACCTGTGATATGGAAAGGCGCGGTTCGTTCTGCGTTGGGGGCGTAGTTGAACGCAAGAAATAATGTAGCCAAGTCGAGCGTGTGATCAGGATGGAGATGAGTAAGAAAGAGATGATCCAGTCGATTGTATGCGACATCGGCTAAATGCAGCCGGCCGAGAGTTCCAGGACCGATATCAAAAAGGAAAGACCCTCCATCGGCGGCTTTGATAACCAAGCCTGCTGGAGAATGATTTTGAATTGGTATGGCTGTGCCGGTTCCTAACAAGTAGATATCCATAATTACTTTTCCGATTTGATGGCGTATGACGGTTTTCGGCCGTCATTAAATACGTAGGACACCAGATTTGTACACACATTGTGTTGCACAATGTGTATTAGAATGCACGAAAAACGCACGATATATGTTGTATTTTATTGTAACATGCAATAAACAAAAGGTCAAACGAAATAAAACGAAATATAAACGATTGACAATCGAAACATGTGAAGTATAATTAGAGCATCGCGCATAAATCAAGTAATAACTCCTCTTTTCTGCTTGTGGAGTATACATACGAAGGAAAAGCTGTTTTTGATTCAAACGAAATAATCTTGTCAGATAAGGAACATTGCTCATGGCGTATTTGGAATTGAAGCATGTCAAGAAGGCTTTTTCAGGGGAGTATGTTGTGCAAGATTTCACCTTGGATATCGAAAAAGGAACCCTTGTTTCTTTCCTTGGTCCTTCAGGTTGCGGCAAGACAACTACTTTGCGTATGATCGCAGGATTTGAAGATCTGGACGAAGGAACGATTCAATTGGACGGCGACAATATCGCGACTGTCTCCCCAAATCGACGCGGTATTGGCATGGTCTTTCAAGCATATGCGCTGTTTCCGAACAAAACCGTTCGTGATAATATCGCCTTTGGTTTGCGTATGAAGAAAACGCCCAAAGAGGAGATCGCGGAAAAGGTGAAAGTTGTTCTTGAGATGGTACGCCTAGAGGAAACAGCCAATCGCTATCCTCATCAACTTTCAGGTGGGCAACAGCAGCGTATTGCTTTGGCGCGCGCTTTGGCTGTTCAGCCGCGTGTCCTATTGCTTGATGAACCGCTTTCAGCTTTGGATGCAGAAGTGCGAGTGGCTTTACGTAGTGAGATTCGACGCATCCAATCAAGCCTTGCAATTACAACAATTTACGTGACGCACGATCAGGAAGAAGCGCTGTCCATTTCAGATAAGGTTGTAGTAATGAATAAAGGCATTATTGAGCAGGTCGGGACGCCGGAAGAAATTTATCACACTCCAAAAACGCGTTTTGTTGCGACATTCATAGGGACTGCGAATCAATTCCTAGGTATAGTTTCCGGAAAGAGTACTATTGTCTGCAAGGGCATTAGATTGACTGCAGAGGGCGTAAATAATTTTAATGATGGAGATGAGGTGGTCGCTTTAGTTCGTCCGGAGAATATTCAGGTGCGAGTTGAACAGCCGCAGCGTAGCGAGTGGAATGTAATTCCTGGGACGGTGGAAACAATTACATTCCATGGCGCTGTGACCCGCCTTGGAGTCAATGTTGGTGGTCAACATGTGGTAGCGGATGTCACTATAACAAACACCCAGCCAGTTTCTTTAAACCAGAATATCTGGCTATTATTTCCCCCTCATGCTTGTCAAATAATGGCTTCAAAATGAGCTTTGTTAAAACACCCGAATTGGCGCTAATTAATGGAGCAGGTCTACAAAGACTCGTAGATTTTAGACAGGTTAGAAGCGTACCTGTTGAAGGATGGGCTGGCATATTCCAGCTTTGTCTTTCAATACCGCTTGAGTGCGCTCGTTGTACTTCGCTGTTTTCAAGTTTATCCATCACCTTTTCAATGGAGCGTGTCATGCTAATCCCATATATAGGATGCAATCTTTAACAGCCCTTGGATGATTGCGGAATTTAGCGCCGACATGTTCGAAACCTTTTATAATGGCAATCGTTTATTGAATGTCTGCGAGTCTATCCTTGTGCCGGTCCTGACCTTTGGGGCAGGGAAACTGCCAAAAGAATACGATGCGTTCGGGTTCGCGGCGGATTCGGTCAATGCTGGCGCGGGAGGGATTCTTGGAAGGAATAACTTTCAATCGAAGGAATCTCAGCAACTATTGGATTTCTTATGAAGTTGTATACGAATTTTGAAGCGCCGGATACGGCGGGAAAATCTTTTAACATTGGGTAACCCCATGGATTTATTGTTGGGAATCGACGCGGGAACCACATCGGTCAAGTCCGGCCTGTTCAACGCGGATGGCAAGTGTATTGCGGTGGCTCGTCGGGAGTACCAACTTTCGACACCCCGCACAAATTGGGCTGAGTTGGACCCCGAAGTGTACTGGCAGGCTTGTGTTGAAACCATGCGAGAGGTCCTTCGGCAAGCAGGGAAAAACAATGTGGTCGCTGTCGCTGTATCGAGTCAGGGTGAGACGGTCATCGCGCTCGACGCACAGGGCAAGCCCGTTCACCCAGCCATAGTCTGGTTGGATAATCGCGCCGAACTTGAAGCGGAAATGCTCGCTAAAAAATTTGCGGTTGAAGTATATGAAAAGACTGGCATTCCAGAGATCATCCCCACATGGACAGGTTGCAAGATTCTCTGGCTGAAGCAAAACGAACCGGATGTATTTGCCCGTGCGGAAAAATTCCTGCTTGTTCAGGATTATCTGATCTACAAATTGACCGGGCAGTACACCAGCAACGAATCGATTTCCTGCACATCACTCTATCTCGATATCCAGAAGCATGGATGGTGGAGCGATATTCTGCACGAAATTGGAATTGATGAAAAACAACTACCACGACTCATCCCTCCCGGCGAAGTAATCGGAACCATTACAGCGGATGCAGCAACCCAGACGGGTCTGCCTCAAACCGCAAAGGTGGTTGGGGGCGGCATGGATCAGTCTATCGGTGCAATTGGGGCAGGTAACATCCGCCCTGGGGTGGTGTCCGAAACGACCGGAGCGGCGCTTACGATCCAGGTTACTATTCCATCGCCCGATGTGGATAAGAACAAGGTCATCCCTGTGTATTGTCACAGTGTGCCGGGCGAGTATTTGTTCGTGCCAGTCTGCCCAACGGCAGGAATGACATACAAGTGGTTCCGTGATACTTTTGCCGTGATGGAGATCGCACAAGCGGAAAAAGACGGGACCGATTCATATGACTTGTTGACCGCGCTGGCAACGGATATCCCTTCGGGCAGCGATGGGTTGACGCATCTTCCTCACCTGATGGGAGCCTATAGCCCCGAACCGAATCCAGCCGCACGTGGATCTTTCACCGGCTTTACATTAAGTCATACCCGTGGGCATTTTGCTCGCGCCATTTTGGAAGGCGTTGCCTTTCTGTTGAAGCGGAATCTCGAAGTGTTGAAAAATGCCGGGGTTGACGCCTCAGAGATCCGGTCGACGGGAGGCGGGGCTCGTAGTCCGCTTTGGAATCAGATCAAGGCAAATGTATGTAACCTTCCTGTGGTTACTTTGGAGAATGAAGACACGGCGCTATTGGGCGATGCGATCCTTGCTGGGGTCGCGGCGGGAGTGTTCAACTCCATCGAGGAAGGCTGCAGGCAAATGGTGGCATTAAAAGATAAAATATCGCCCAATGCCCAGGCGGCGGATTACGTTGCAGCGTATCAACGATACTGTGACCTGGACCGGACGCTCAATGATTATTATCTTCGTCAATATAAAAATCCGTAATAAGAAATGAAAGGATGAACCATGGCAACAAAACCTAAAGTTGGCGTACTTGTAATGGCATTGCTCGAGGACGATTACAACAAGACCGCGCACATGCGCCCGGTGGCGCAAAAGGCGGCCGACCGCATCGGTGCAATCATCGGGCGTTATGCCGAGACTGTCTGCCCGCCATTGGTCGAGGAGGAACAGCAGGCAGAGGCGGCTGCACAGATGTTCAATGCGGCAGATGTGGATCTGATCGTTGCGGTGGAAGTGGCGTACACAAAAGGCGTTGTCCCCACGCGTTGTTTCTTGAGCACGACTGCGCCGGTGCTGGTATGGAATACGCAGCAAATCCAATTCCTGCCGGAGGATGCAGACTTCGATCTCATCATGGTCAACTCTGGCATGGCGGGTGTTCCCGAAATGACCTCAGCCCTGTTGCGGCTCGGACGTCAATTTTGGATGGTCACGTCACACATTGATGACGCAGCAGGTTTGGAGAAGATTTCCGAATATATTTCTGCGGCAGGAGCGGCCCGCAAGTTGAAGAACGCACGCATTGGTATTGTGGGTCATGCCTTCGAAGGTATGACGGACCTGATGGTGGATTTTCTCAGCCTGCGCCAATTTCTTGGACCAGTGTGCTGGCCGATCGAGCCTGAAAAATTTGCGGTTGCCATGCAGGAATTATCCGATAAGGAAGTCCAGGCCTTGGTCAAGAGTGAATCAGCCCGATATAAAGTGGATATGGATGCAGGCTTGTTCGAGAAGTCTTGCCGGCTGGCACTCGCTTTGGAAAAGGTATCCCGCGAGAACAAGTTCGATGCGCTGGCGACCTTCGATCAGGTCTGGTTGACAG
>CAZYLM010000095.1:0-10031 GCA_964648645.1 uncultured Anaerolinea sp. | reverse complement strand
GGGAGCGTGCACCAGTGGAAGACAAAACGCTTCGTGCCGGACTTTATAACTTGTCACTCAACTCCACGCGGGAGGATATCATCCGCGCCTTTTTGGAGGGTATTGCTTATAACACGCGTTGGTTGTTATCTCCCGTAGAAAAATTCATTGGACGCAAAGTGAATAGCATTAACATTGTTGGCGGGGGAGCGCAGTCAGACCTGTGGTGCCAGATCTTTGCGGATGTAATGAACGTGGAAATCAAACAGGTAGCAGACCCGATCTACGCCAATGCGCGCGGCGCAGCATGGATCGCGGCAGCAGGACTGGGCGAAATTAAGTTTGCCGATATTCCAGGGTTGATCCAATTCCGAAGGGCGTATCAACCCCAAATCAAGAATAGAGCCGTGTATGATCGTGGGTTTGAAAACTTCCAGTTGATCTATAAACAGATGAAGGGCGTGTATCGGCGGTTGAATCAATAGAAAGGCTCGATTTACGAATCCCCGAAAACCAAGTATCATCTCCGCCTGATCGCATGAAACAATAAGGAAAGAAAATGTCTGAAATCGAGAAAACGATCTATATAGTTTCCGGCCTCCCCCGATCTGGGACTTCCATGATGATGAAAATGTTGGAGGCAGGCGGGTTGAGTCCTTTAACTGATAATATCCGCACAGCAGATGACGATAATCTTCAGGGTTACTATGAGTTCGAGCGCGTCAAGGCAATGAAAAATGGAGACACGAACTGGGTAGGCGACGCCCAAGGCAAAGTGGTCAAGGTCATATCAGCCTTGCTTGAGCACCTTCCGTCTGCGTATTCATACAGGATCATTTTCATGGAGCGCGAGATGATGGAAATTCTCGCCTCTCAGCGCAAAATGTTGGAAAGGCGGGGGAAGCCTGGAAACCCTGCAGAGGACGGGAAATTTGCTGAAATGTACAGCAGACATCTCGAAAAGGTAAAAACCTGGCTCGCGGGGCAGGGGAATATGAAAGTTCTATATGTCCATTATAACGAGATGCTAAAGACGCCGGATTTGCTTGCGGACGAAGTTTCCAAATTCCTTGAAACCTCGATGGATGTAAAAGCAATGAGCGGGGTCCCGCAGGCGCAGTATTATCGCCAACGTAGGTAGGTTGGGCAGTTACTTAAGCCTACAAATAAGGCTTGTTCGATTCCTCAAGTCGTAACTTAACGATGTTTGCCATTTCCTGTGCAGTGTCTTTTTTCTCTTGGGATAGTTCATTGAGTTCTTCAGGGTCGGCTTCGATGTCGAAAAGCAGGTGGCGTTCCTCGTCCCCGCCGAGTTCTTCGTATCCCCTATAGTATACAAGTTTGTAGTTGTCCTGGACGAGCATAACACTTGCTTCTGTGAGTGGCAGTGCTGGATCGTTGTACCTGGCCTGAACGGCCATCACCCCGTGGTTTGTTGTGTCGATCAGGGAAGGAGCGTACGGCGGCATGATTTTGCCTTCTGCCCAATCAGGAATGTTGTGCCCAGTCAGATGGAGGAGGGTGGGCATCAGGTCAAGAGCGCTTGTCGGATCGTAAACATCACGTCCGGTTTGCATCCCAGGTTCGAAGATCAATAGGGGGACGCGAATGACCGGCTGATAAAAAGTGGCAGTGGAGTGATTCCAGATACCGCGCTCGAAAAGTTCTCCGTGGTCGGATGTGAAGACAAGCCAGGTATTTTCAAGGATGCCGGAGGATTCCAGTTTTTCGAACAGGTTCGCAAATTGATGGTCGAGGTCGAGAATAAATTCGTCGTATGGGATGCGCCACTTATTCAGGAAATCGTCAGATCTGCCTTCTGTGAAGGGGTCATCTGGCTTGCTCAACGGTTTAAAAGAGTCGCCGGTGAATGCACCTGCGAAATCCTTGTGCGGTTTGTAGGGATAATGGGGCGGCAGGAAGTGGAAATACCCCATGAATGGACCGGGAATCTCAGTGATCCGGTCTCCCAGCGTGTCTATGCTTTGGTTAAGGACGAAATAATTGTCTCTATTGACATTAGGAAGTCCGTAAGGATAAAGGAGGGCGGTATCCGCGACTTTACTGTCACGATATTTTTCATAAAGCTGGGATAGGAAAAGGGAATAGGAGTATCCCTCCGTCCGCTTGATTGTCCGCGCCCAGCCGACGGTGGCAGTGTCTTCGTCGTTCTTGAAGATGCTGCGGATCGGTCCGTCGTTAACCAGGAAGAATTCCTCCTGGGGGATGTATTCGTTCAAATCCTCGATGAATTGTTTGAATAAAGTATTTACCAGGGTGTTATGCGAATACCCGATCCGGTAATAATCGTCGAAGGCATGGAAGATGCTCTTCCCTTCAAAACCGCTTTTTACGCCTTCGTTGAATCGAATGGCCCGGTGGGTCCACGGAAGCGTGCCAGTTAGCAGCGATGCCGTGCCTGGGGTGGTGTAATTGCCCCCCGCAAAATGGTTATGAAATACGGTTGCGCGTTTTGCCAGACGCGTCAGGTTGGGCATTGTATCTCTCTGGTAACCGTAAAGGGAGATGTTGTATGCGCTCAATGCATCGAAAACGACGATGAGTACGTTTTTCTTTTCCGTTTGTAAATGGGAGCTTACCAAACGAACGGAGGGGGGGGTGACCATGCCTAAAGAGGCGAGCCCTGCAAGTTTTAGGAAATCGCGGCGATTGATTCGGGGCATCCTAACCTCAAATGTTGCGGATAATGATGACGACAACCGCGACGGCGTCGAAGAAAAGGTAAAGGAGCATCAAGAGTGACAATCGTTCGATCCCCTCCTGAATGCCTTTCAATAAGCCGTCCGATTTGAGGATAAAGAAAACTGGGAGTAACACGGTTGGGACTACAAGTACGAAAGCAAAGATATACAAAGCAACCAAAGGGCGCCCGGTGGAAATGGCGAAGTTCACCAGCCAGGCAGGTGTCTGCCAGTCATTAAGGAAAGACAACATATTGAACATTGACCATAGGGAAAGGAGAAGGGCAAGCACGCTCATAACCGCAACCCGGCGGTTTTCCGTCCATTTTACAGAAACCAGGAAACCGATAAGCGCGATGCAGAGAAAAAAAACGACACTTTCGATCGCGGCATATAACAAGCCATAGGAGGCGACCCCTACTGCGTCCCATGAGTTTGTTCGGGCGGTGATCCAATCGAAATCTCGAAATGCGAGGATGATCGTCCAGACGTGAAGCGGTAACGCGCACATCAGGAACAACGTCCAAAGCCCCTGCCTGGAGTAAAAATTCTTATAAGTAGCCAAGGTCCTTCAACCTCTTTTCTATCTCTTCCTGGTCTTCGTCGCTGTATTTTGGCGGCGGAGCGGATGCCTGGGTCTTCAGGTCTTTGCCAATGGTCAGTGCCGGGATATCACGATATGACGGGGTTGGGAAGTTTGATAAACCTTCATTCGAGAATAAAACACCCGGGACCGCCCTTGAATCGAAGCAGTGATCGGCTTCCCAGTGTTCGATGTTCTTTTCGATGGCTTCGCTGCGCCACTGGCCCAGGCCTGTTTCAGCGGACCCACGGAAAGGGGGGCGATAGCCGATGAAGATGTCGGGACCGTATTCCGCAAGTGGGCCGTCGAAAACCTCTTTGCGGATCAATGCTGATCCCACAACCGACTCGCCGTTGGGTCCCTTCCACTGCAAAAGATCGTCCTTGAGTTTTGCAAAGATGTTCGTCGTGTCGCTTTCGTTGACGATGCCTTTGCCTTCACGCCCGGCAATGTTGAGATAGAGACTGTTCAGCCCCAAAGCGTAAGCTTGAGTCTGGGACCAGTCAGCAGACCGAAGGTCGGAAGAGGCTGGGTCTGTCGTCTTCAAATAACCTCGTTCTGCAAGCCATTTGTTCAAATGGACTTTGTAATCGAAATGTCCGAAACCATGATCGGAGACGACCAAAATGCGGGTTTTGGTCTTGCCGCTTGCTTTTTCCATGATCCGGCCGACCAATTGGTCGAGGCGAATATACCAAGACTCGATCACATCCTCGCGCCCCTTGAAGAACATGTGTTGAACTCGGTCGAGGCTGTCGAAGACGCAAGCGAGTAGACCCTCATCGAATGAATCAAGGGAGTGGTTGAGGACTCGCTCCCGTTCGGTGTCGATCATTTCACAAAGAGTCAGGAACTGCCCGTCAGTGATCAAATTTTCATTGAGGGCGGTGGTGTCCTGCGGCCAGCCCAGGGTGAGGAAGGGACCGTTCTTTTTCCACTGCTCCTGGATAAAATTCTTGGGTGTGGCATACGGCCAGGGTGAGCCAAGCGGATGTAATTGCAGCGGCAGGAAGTAGATCGAGACGGGTTCAAGATTTGTGAGGATCGGCCGGCTGATGGCTTTAACCGTCATGCCGAAGCCGACAGAGAAAGGCAACTCCACGATCTCACCCCACTCGCCAACTTTGAGTGCCACTTTTTGTTTCGCGACCTGAAGAGTTACCATGCCGCCATCGATATCAAGCTCAAAATCGATGTCAACAGTACCGTTTTTCTTTGCCGGTCCTTCGAGGGTACCTGCGTATTTTTTTGATCCTTTATTCTTCAACTTACGGGCGGATGTTTTACGTTCGGGGTCGGCGGGTAATTCCTCTATAGAAAAATAAGTGCCAACGCCAAGTCGGCCTAAAATATCGGGCGTGCCGAGCCCGGGGATGGTCTGCACAGGCGAAGCCAATTTTGCAGGGAAGGTGGCGGGCCACCACATGGATGTGGCAGGGAATCCATCTTCCACGGCTTCATCGAAAATGGTGCGCGCGTTATACGGCGGGACAAATTGAAGCCCGAGCAGGTTCTTTTGGGTCGGCAGCAGGGATACCTGCAGGCTGTAATTGGCGGGGTTGCGATGGACAAAATCGAACATGCCATGCCCGCCGGGATTCATGCCGGTGGCAATGCTCGTCCAGGAGACTTCGCTTTGCGGCGGGTCCGATACGCGGAATCTGGAATAACCGCCAGCCGAAAGCAATTTGCTAAGATTTGGGGTTTTACCTTGTGCGTGGAGTGTTTCGAAAAAAGCGGGGTCGAATGCGTCGAGACCGATGATAAGTGTTCGCATAAATACCTAATGAAAGATGACAATCACTTTTCTCAGCGATTGTCATCTTTGGTGGCCTGGTTTACTTCTTTTCCGAAGTATTTTCGGCGGTGGTTTCTTCCCCCTTGCGGGAGCGGCGCCATTTGGCGATCATCATTTTGATACGGCCGGAGAACATGAGCACCGTGCCGGAGATCACACCAAAAGCGACTGCGAGGACCTGGAATAACATTCCGCCGGAGCCGGGGTCTATATACATACATACCTCATTTCTTGACTGTTTTTTTCTCGGGTTGGGATTATAACAAAACCTGAACCCATTTTCGCAGGGAATTGATGAGGAATACCGCCTCGCACTTCGCCAGGTCTGAAATCTTGAGTACCCTTTCTTTTACTTCGCCTGAGGCGACCAGCTCCCCCCGAAGCGTGCCTGCCAGAAGCCCGCATTCAATGGGCGGGGTAAAGAATTCTCCATTTATCTTGACGACCAGATTCCCAATCGTAAATTCGGTCAGTTCATCGTTTTCATTGAATAACAATACGTCATCGAAGCCTGGAATGACAGCATCTTGGTAAGCATCTCGATTCGTGGTCTTGTGATAGAGGAAGCGATTGCCCGAGTTAACCGGTTTGTTTGCCAGGCAAACCCTGAAGGCTTTGTCACCCGTCTGAAAGTCTCTGACTTCGCCGGAAATCTCACCGCGTTGATTCATGTAAAGCTTGACGCGTTTTGGCGAATCGCATTCTTTGACCAGCCCCAGCAAGAACTCCTCTACGGATTTCTCTTGATCCACTATCGTGAAGCCAAAATATTGCGCCGAGTCCCATATCCTTGCAATGTGCTGTTTCAAAAGGAAGTACCCATCCCCGGGAGTCCAGAGCAGGGTTTCGAAAAGGGAAAATTCTTTTTGAGGCGGCTCAGTGAGGATGCGTGCTTTGAGCAAAGCCTCACCGTATTCATCCGTGGAAGTTGAATCCCAAACGACACCGCCCCCAACCCCATACTCTGCCTGCCGATTTTTTATGTCCACGAGTGCGGTGCGGATGGCTACGTTGAAGCGCGCTTTTCGACCCGGCATGACGTAGCCAATACAGCCGCAATAGACCTTGCGGGGACCCGTCTCCAATTCGCTGATAATCTTCATGGTGCTGACCTTCGGCGCTCCGGTGATGGAGGCGCACGGGAAGAGGGCGGAGAAAATCTCCACCAGGGAGGCTTGGGTCTTTGCCTGGACCGTGGATGTCATCTGGAATAGGGTGGGGTATTTCTCGATGGTGAAGAGTTCAGGTACAGCGACCGTACCGGTTTGAGCGATGCGGCCAAGGTCGTTGCGGATCATATCGACGATCATTACGTTTTCGGCACGATTCTTTGTAGATGCGCGTAGCCAATCCGAGATGGTTCTGTCCTCAGCAGTAGTGTTACCGCGTTTTGCAGTCCCTTTCATTGGACGAGAGGTGATGCGGTCTCCATCGAGGTTGAAGAAGAGTTCATGCGACGCGGAGCAGATCGCCCAATCGCCAAGGTCGATGTAAGCTGCGTATTTATTCTGTCTGCCGGCAAGGTGGGTGAACAGTTTGAACGGGTCGTCCTGAAAGTCTGCACGCAGGCGCACGGTGTAGTTGACCTGGTAGGTTCTACCTTGCGCGATCCTCTCTTTAATAGTCTGGATGGCGGAATTGTATGTTTCCCGCCCTGTGTCAGGGACCCACTCTGTGGCAGGGATACTTTCAGTGGTTTCAAAAACTTCATCGCATTCGACCCAGGTCTCGTATAAACCGAACCATAAAAGCGGGAAGCTTTGAGAGGGGAGGACCTTCAATGCCGGGTCGAAAGCGGGTGCTGCTTCGTAGGCGACAAAACCGACAGCGGTCCATCCATTCTTTTCCACCAGGGCTTCAAGCTCCCCCAGTTTTTCGCAAATCTCTTCAGTTTTCTCAGTTAAAATGACGCGGCTTGGCTGGCTGAATTTGAGCCACCTGGCGCCTTTTTTTATGATCGCATCGCCGAACAAGGAAACCTCGAATGAATAAAGTCCTCGATATTGTACCGCGTTGGGTCCCGCCGCTGGTCTTGATGGCAGCCATCTTTGCCTTCTCGTCGCGGGCGGGTGATGACCTGCCGAATTTTGGCGGCTGGGATTATTTCGTCAAAAAAGGGGCTCATGCGATCGGATATGGACTCCTCGCGTCGTCCTATCTGAGGGCATTCAAAGATAGGATGCATTTCCTTGCCTGGCTCTTCGCGGTCCTGTACTCTGCGACCGATGAGTTCCATCAATCCTTTGTCCCTGGGCGGAGAGCATCCATTATTGACGTGCTGGTCTTCGATAACCTCGGAGCGATTCTGGGGCTGTTGATTTATTCACGCTGGGAACTGACTCGCAAAGCAAATAAAAACGAACGGGAGTGAAATTCCCGTTCGTCGAAATGGAATAAACCCAGGTGCCGGGTGGTCATCTCTTTGGTTTGGGGCGATGGTGGATGCAGGGATATAACTCGCCGTCGATGCGCAGGATGTGGTTGACGATCCAGTCCGCGATCTCTTCGTGGATCTTGAGGGCGAGTTCGTTGGATCCGCCGGTCGCCATATAGTCTTTATGATAGCGGTCGAACTTTTCGGTGAATTTTTGGTGGGCGTTCTTGTTGACCTCCGCGGCGGGACAGCTGTAACGGGAGAAGCATTCCTCCTCGCGGTCGAAGTGCCAGCCGGCGTAGAAGCGCAGACGGCCGAGGATGCGCGAGATCATGTCGGTGCCGTGACCATCGTTGATCGCTTCGCCCAGTGTATTGAGAGTGTCGACTAAAAACCGGTGCTGGTCGTCGATGTTTTCATCGCCCGTGGTGAGCGCGTCGTCCCATTGGAGTGGTTTTGGTGTGTACATGCCGTTTCTTTCGCTTGCAGAGATTTCCGCAATTATACGTGGGCGGGTTGCCCGGTAAAGTGACAAAAGTACTCTAATTGACTTACGGCTCTCAACTTAACTCCCCTGGGCTTTGACCAGGTCCACGCCGAGTTGGGTGAGTTCGTCCAGCTTGTCCTGAGGGAGCGTGCCCTGGGTGGCGATGTAAAACCCGCGCGGGGAATACAGGACGACGATCTGGCTAAAGCGCGCAGCGGACTGGAACTGTTGAAGCGGATATCTTGCGCCCCATGCCGCGAGCGGATTCTGGGTCCACGGGTTGAGGAGTTGAGTCGCTTCGCCCGGGGAGGTGGTCAACGCCATGAAGTGCTGATCCAGCGCGGCGGAGAGAGAGGCGAAAACTTCCGCTTGTTGGATGCCCGGCGTATCTTCGGGGGAGAATCCATACAGAGACATGGACTGCTTCAACAACGTCACTCCGAGGGAGGCGAGGAAGCCGGTGCTGGATTGCCCGGGGACTTTTTGCGCGAGGAAGAGAAACCCGCTTTGAGTTTTGACATCGGGGGAGAACCAGCGGACGCCGGGCGAGCCGCCCATGCCGAAGGGTTGGATCTGCCAATTGACTCCGCTTGTGTTTCGCATTTCTGACATCGAGCCGGTGAGCGCCTCCTGCTGCGACCGGGCGGCTTGCGCGCCCATCATCTTCGCCGCCTGGAACATGCCCTGCGGAGTTTCATCGAAGGCATCTCCCAAGCCGAGAAAAGCGCGGAGTTGTTCGGCCCATTTTTGATACCTGTTGAAATTGCCGCTGTGATACGAACGGAACGGGACCTTCTCGTTATTCTTCAGAATGGCTTCGACCCGGTAGGTGGTGCTGCGGCCGCCTTTGCTGTTGCGGCTGGTGGAGCTATCCACACGGATGGTCTGGATCTGGCTGATGGGAATCTCTTTGACGGAATGATGGAGGGGCGAGCGATAGTCGAGAGTGAGCATGCCGGTCCCTTTGTCGGCAGTGACGGTGAGGGCGTAGGCGAACACCAGAAATGCCAGACCGAGAACCGCGGCGAAGATCCCGTTGAAGTTGATCGCGGGCAGGGTTGTGACGAATGCATAGCCGCCCCAGGCGATGCCCGCAACGCCGAGGATCCATACCATGATGGGGCGTTCTGTAAGTTTGAGTTCCTGTTCCACGTAAGCCTCCTCTTGTTAAATCCAATTCTAATACCGCGCATTTTTCCTGCGGGCTTCCGGAGGGTTCTTTTATGGTCCTGTCATTTAGAGAATTCAGCCGCGCCAGGCTGACGGCTTGAAGCGGGGCAGGTTACTTGACCTTGTTGCGCCCGAAATAATAGCCGAGGATAAGGGAGACGATGGTCAGGTATTCCTTGCTGATGGATGCAGCGTTGCCTCTCTCGACAATGACGATGTAGATGAAGGCAAAGATGATCGGCAGGGCGATGAGCGAGCCGACGATGTCGAGAAAGTCGAATTCTTTCAGGCGCTGGAAAAAGTTCTTGCGTTTTTCGAGCTGGGCTTGCATGTGGACGATGGTCTGCTTGCCATTCTCGAACAACTTGACCCCTTCTGAGTTGATGTAGGCGTAATAATACGAGTCCTTGGGCGTTATTCCCCTGGCTTTGAACTCAAGATAGTAGGTGTCGCCATCCAGAAAATCCTCGCCGACCCGCTCGTAGCGAAAATCGGTGGCGTCCTTGTACAGAGACTTCACTTCGTTCTCGATCAATTGCCTGGCTTTTTCTTCGGTGATGGGTGTTTTTTCGGTCATGGCTCTCTCCTTTTTCTTTGTTATTCGATTCTTATGTTCTGGACGTCGTTATCGTTTCCGGCAACGAGGTTACCGCTGACATCACCGCCGATGTAGATGTTGGTGGTGTTTCCAGCGGATTGTCTTCTCTCCGCTTCGCTGACTACGCCGCTGAGCAATTTTCGCACGTTGACCTTGACCAGCCGATTGCCGTTCTTGACGGGATGCTCTTCAAAACCATCTCGTTCAAGTTGGAGCAGATAGTCATAATCTAATGGCTCAGCTTCGGGCGCATCGGGAATCGGCACTCGTTTCTGCGCATCCAACCCCTTGATTGAATTATGTATTTCATCCAACTGAAACCGTATCGCGGACAGGGCAT
>CAZYLM010000094.1:7649-10140 GCA_964648645.1 uncultured Anaerolinea sp. | reverse complement strand
GTGATCGCCAAAGGGGAAACGCACTGGATCTACGTAGACCTGACGACCGGCAGACCGATCCCCATTCCAGAAGAGATGGCGCTTTTGTTCCCCATCACTGCTGAATAAAAAACCCACCAAAGGTTGGATTTCAACTCTCCATGGCGGCAGGTAGAATGTTGCAAAAAATACAGGAGAGATCTTCATGAAATTCACAGCCAGCTTCATCGAACCCGATACCAACTCCGTCACTGCGAATGTGCTGTTCGCAGACACGGAGACAGACCCAGACCAGCCTTCGGTGCTGTCGTTCTCCAGACCGATCGAACCGGGTTTTGAAAACAGCGCGTATTACTTCGAGATCAATGACCAATCGTATGGCAGTTATATGGGCTTGGAGTCGGTTCGGCTCTCGCGTACCAGTATTGAGGTCAAGGTAGAGCCTGGTGTCGTTGAAAAATTTGGAGAAGCTGACTTCGCAAAAGTCTCGGTGGAGTTCGAAGCCGATGATGAGACCTATCAAGCCGTTCTCGAAACCATGCGGCGGATCTTCAAGGGTTACGAAAGTATTTATCAGGAGTTGTAAACTAAAAGAGGAGCGCAGGTAAGTTATCTGCACTCCTCTTAGCTTATTATCCTACTTCATATTTTCTTGCAATAACTCCACTGCCACTTTTTCCGCATCTGCAATGCCCAGCAGATGCTCTCGCAAACCAGCGCGGAAGTCTGCGGTCTGTGCCGCAGTCAGTGGGAAATGATCCGCCATTTCGGCTTCAATTTTTTTCAGGCGCGAGTTTATTGTTGTGATTTCCTCCAGCGCATCGTCACCATTCTCCACAAAAGCATGATGTTTCTGCAATAACAACTTCTTCGCCTCAGCCAACGCGGGAATGCTCGAAGGCAATAATGCCTCGGCAAATGCCTGCCATTTTTTATGGCTCACACGGAATTGCGTTGCCGCATCTTTCAAAGACTTTTTCTCCAACAGTATCGCGGCTTCATCCAAAAAGTCTGCGTACAAGGCACGCTCGGCACCATCGCCAGCATTGAAGGTCTGGATCCATGCGAACATACCGGGAGGGGCAAACACACCTTTGGCTTCGGCAGTGCCTGCCAGTGCATTGAACAACTTCGCACCTGCCGGGAAGAGCCTCTCCCAACTTTGCTTGTTGCGTTTATTTACCAACATTTCTGCAAAATGCTGGTAGGCGGCAAAGCCAAAATTCGTGCGTGCGCCTTTGGGCGGCTTGTCGGTGAAGAGCGAGATACATTGCCAGATTCCTTTTTGGGTTGCAGAGACCAATTTCGAGTTCAGAGGAGAACCGAGGGCTACGATTCGGTATCGATCATCCTTGATCCGCCCGCGAGCTTTGGTTAACACATCCATCGGAACCCGGAACGGATTCGAAGCCCGATCGGCAATTAAAACATCATCGCCATCGATTCCAAATGCGACCACCGGGATCATGTTCCAAAATGCGGTTCCCCTTTTATGGGAGTATGGCATCGAGCACTCATCTACCCATACCAGTGCAGGTGAACTAGCCTCCAGGGTTTCGATTAAGTTCCTTTCCGCAATCGAGGAGTTAGCAGTCTGGAGAACGGCTTGCTCGACTCCCAACCTCTCAAGCATGGTCTGCAGAGGATCAAAGGTATTGCGTGTGAGAATTGCAATATGAGGTAGGGTCCCCTTATATGCAAAGGTAAAATACCCAAAGGCAATCCCCCCGCTTACCCCCAGAAGAAATGCCTCTGAAAAAGGTTTTTGGGTATGGGGTGCCTTTACACCCTGAAGCATCAGAGTGTTATGAACACTTCCGGTTTCGTAATGCCTGCCTGAAAATTTCGTAATTTTTTTCATCCGGTTACACCTCACAGGTGGAATGGTAGGATTATAAGATGCGCCCTGCTTTCAGCCCAAAATTGTGGACATACTCTGGACTTTTCTCCCAGGAAGCGACCTTGCTTCGGTCTCCCGCTCTCACTTTCATTGACGTTTCCTTGCGGTCGGGGGTCATTCCACCCCAGCAGGTATAATTAGTCCAGAATGTTAACCGTCAATCCTAGGAAACCCACATGGCCAAGATCTTGATCGTGGACGATGATGAAAAAGTCACCTTACTTCTGGGAAGATATCTTTCATCTCTTGGGTATCAGGTCACAACCGTAAACCAGAGTTCGAGGGCTGTATCGGCAGCAGAACTGCTTCGCCCTGACCTATTCATCCTCGATATCATGATGCCCCCGCCGGACGGTTTCACTCTTACAAGAATGCTACGCGACGATGTTCGGTTCTCCCGCACACCGATCCTGATCATTACAGCTCTCGATAATAGCAACAGCCGGGCCACCACCCTCGGCGCAAACGGTTACCTGGCCAAGCCATTCAACCTTGATGAGCTTTCAGCAAAGATCGTAGAATTGATCGGTGGTAACGATTAATTTCCCTATAGGAGACCGGCATGGCGAAAATTTTGATCATTGATGATGATCCTGAGACAATCAAATTACT
>CAZYLM010000094.1:0-7549 GCA_964648645.1 uncultured Anaerolinea sp. | reverse complement strand
CAGGACAGGTCCATGGTCAAAATAATGATGGTCGATGACGACAAGCTGGTAACCGACCTTTTGCAAAAACTCCTCAAAGCCGACGGTTTCGAAACGGTGGCGATAAACGATAGTTCAAAAGCCGTGGAATTGGCTAAATCCGAAATGCCAGACTTGTTCCTGCTCGACCTAATGATGCCCCAACCGGATGGCTTCCGCTTATGCAGAATGCTCAGGGAGGAACCGCTTTTTACACGGACCCCCATCATTATTGTTACAGCTTTAGACGATAACGATAGTCGTGCCGTTGCATTCGGCGCAGGAGCCACCGATTACCTCACCAAGCCCTTTCATCCCGGTGAATTAAAAGACAAGATCGTGGAAGCGCTCGAAAGTTAGGTAATATTACCCCAGATAAAAAATCACCCCGATACTTCATTATCGGGGTGATTTTTTATCATTTTAGCTGACTTATTTCAGTGTGCGGATGAAAGCAATCGCCTGCCAGATCTGGTCGTCGGTCAAAACGCCTTTCCAGGCAACCATCGCAGTGCCTTCCTTGCCAGTATTGATACGCCAGTAAAGATAATCATCGGCAACTTGCGGGGCAAATTCGGCAAGGTTCTTCGGTTGCGGGTCGAGTGCCGCGCCGGCAGGTCCGTCACCATGACCCTGAGGACCATGGCAGGATTCACAATTTACCTTGAAAACTTCCGCACCGGCAGTCGCCGCATCGGGACCAAGGGGGCTGGTTGCGCCGGCATATTCAGCAGGAACTGTTGGGATTGGCGTGGCAGCAGCACCGCCACCGCAAGCCGCAAGCACGGTGGCGCTCAAAGCCAACACCACCACCGCAAAAAATACTTTTTTCATCGTAACCTCCGGGTTAATTAATTGTCGTACGATATTATAGTGAAATTATCCAAAAAGCAACATGACTTTTATTACTTAATTCTCATGACATTCATGTAACCGAACCAATCCGGTTTGCTATCTCTTTTTTCTTCCGCCTATTAATTTCCCTTTTAATTTATCGAAGGCAGCCCAATCGCCTTTAGCCGCAAGTTTTGCCTGGTCGATCCAACCTTCCGGTTCCAACATGTGCATTCCTGCCTGATCTAGTGCCTTTCGCACATCACCCGCCTTGGCATGTGCAAGATCATCAAATGTCCGTATGCCTACCCCGGCTAGAACTTTTACCACCTTCGGCCCAATCCCTTCGATAATAAGGAGGTCGTCCAGCGCCGAATCAACATGAGATATGACAGGCTCCACCTCAACCTGTTCCACTTTCCTCAAGCTTGCCAGCCAACCGGCAAACACAGCCAAAGCGAATATACCCAACAGGATCCACAACACCCAAAGGAGCTCGGTATTCGGACCGCCACCTTCAGACAAGAAACGTAGCGCAAACATATATTCCTCCATAATCAGGATGATCAACCAAACGCACTTATACGGGAAAAAGTGGTGCATGTCAATTCTTAAGGGTAAAATTGCCAGACTCTTTCAACTGGACACTCCCTATGAAAATCAAGTTCAAATATATATTGCTCATTTTGGTATTTGCTGTCCTGGTCCTGGTGAGACTTATTTCGAAACCTGCATCAGTCCACCCGTATTATTCGGAAGCAAACAACCACCTGCTTGTTATTGCCCACCAAGGCGGAGATGGCGTCTGGCCCGGTGAAACCATGTTCGCTTACCAAAATGCCAGGGATCTTGGTGTGGATGTTCTTGAAATGGATATTCACATCACAGCTGACAAAAAACTCATCCTTATGCATGATGAAACCGTCGATCGCACAACCGACGGGACTGGCGAGATCGAGTCGATGAAACTTGATGAACTAAAAAAATTGGATGCCGCTTACGACTGGAGCCCGGATGGAGGTCAAACATATCCCTACCGCGGTAAAGGACTGAAAGTTGCAACCCTAGAAGAAGTATTTCAAGCATTCCCTGAAATGCACATGACCATCGAGATCAAAAAGTCTGCAAGATCGATGACAAAGCCCTTTTGTGATTTGATCCGCGAATACAACATGCAAGATAAGGTCCTGGTAGCGTCGTTTTACGACGAACGTCTCAAAGAATTCCGGGATGAATGTCCTGGGATCGCCACTTCCAGCGCCAAAAACGAAACAACTGTATTCGTACTTCTAACCAAGGCTTTCCTCGGCGGTTTTTATTCACCTAAATTCTTTGCCTTGCAAGTACCTGAAGAATCTGGGGGCATCACTGTCATGACCCCGGGTTTCGTGCGTGCAGCTCATGCCCGAAACCTCGCCGTCGAGCCCTGGACGATCAATGATGAAGAAACAATGCGAAAGTTAATTGAGTGGGGCGTGGACGGTATTATTACGGACAGGCCGGACATTCTTATAAAAGTTTTAGGCAGGTAAACAACACATGTCAGATTACGTTGATTACATACAAAAGAATCGTAGGAAGCGTGAGGCGGAGTTCGAATCCAACCCCTTGAGCTGGCTGAACCTCGTCGGGCTGTTCTGGTTGGAGGAAGGGGAAAACAGCTTCGGCAGCAGTCCAGACGCGAAAATCTCTCTGTCACAATTCCCCAAACCCATCAGCGGTTATTTCCTATCCCAAAACGGCAGAGTCACCATCGACCCTAATACAGAAATGACAATGAACGGAAAGCCCATCGAACCCCGGCCTTTGTACACAGACAAAGATCCAACTGCGGATTTGCTCGATATAGGCACTCTCACCATGAAGGTCATCATTCGCGGACAGGACAAGCTGATACGCGTTTGGGATCGAGAAGCCGACCTCAAAAAAGGATTTTCCGGTTTCAATTATTTCCCGCCAAACCCTGATTATAAAGTGGCAGCAAAATACATCCGCTACGACCCTCCGAAGCCAACAATCCGGGTCGAAGGCATAGGCACGGAAGTTTCCACATTTTTTCTGGGCCAGGCTCACTTCACCTTGTTTGGCAAAGATCTCACCCTCGAAGCCGAAGAGAGCGGAGACGAATTACTTTTCAATTTTAAAGACGGTACAAATAGTGATTCAACTTATGGCGGTGGACGTCGCCTTTATCTCCCGCCACCGGACGGAGATGAAATGGTCCTTGATTTCAACCTAGCCAACAACTGGCCTTGTGCATATACCCCATATGCAACTTGTCCCATTCCTCCGAAAGAAAATTCGCTGAAAGTCCGAATTGAAGCCGGAGAGAAAAAATTCAAGCGATAAAGAGGAAGAAATGAGAAGACGAGTTACAAGAGCAAATGCTCCACGCCCCTCGTTTCTTTATCCCCCCTCATTCCATCCACGTTACCCGGTCCTCAAAACCAATTCGCTTGTACGGTTCCGGCATTGATTCCGGATACCCTATATAGATAAACCCGACGATAAGCTGATCAGGGTCGAAACCAAGGAATTTCCTCACGCTTACATCAGACGCCCATTCGCCCGTTCTCCAGATCGCGCCTAAACCAAGTGCATGTGCTGCCAATAAGATATTTTGGCAGGCAGCCGATGCAGCCGATATGTTTTCGATCTCGCTGATGTTTGGCTCGATGGCTTTATCCGCCCCCACGGCGATGATCACCGGTGCGCGGAGCGGCAATGCCCGGGTCTTGTCCAACCCTTCGGGCGGGGCATCAGGTTTTCGGCTAACGAGAGAGGCGGCAAAGACATCCCCCATTTTCTTCAGCCCATCCCCGGTCAATACAACAAATCGCCAGGGACGGACCTTATGATGGTTTGGAGCCTGCGCACCTGCGCTTAATAGTGTTTCGATAATCCCGCGATCAACAACATCGGGCTTGACCCTCTTAACCGTTGTCCGCCCATGGATTGCTTCAAAAAGTTCCATTCGTTCCTCCACCACTCACTGACGCATACGGGTAAAATTGTCTTACCATGAAAATATTCTACTCTGAAGAACATCGCAGGCATTACCCGCCATTCGAAGTCTTCGATGGTGGTATGCGGGTTCCTTATTACGAAAACCCCGACCGCATGGACAGGATATTGGCGGGGCTTAAAAATGTGGATTGGGCAGAATTCGTCAAGCCGGATGATTTCGGGCTCGCTCCAATCCTCGCCATACATGACCGGGGATACATAGATTTTCTCGCCTCGTGCTGGGACGAGTGGCTGGCTTCAGACCCAAGGGTTTCTTCTTCGCCGAATACGGAAGCCTTCCTGCCCGCCACCTTTGCGCTGCGCCGGGCGTCCCGCCCAACCAGTTCACTACATGGGCGCGGCGGTTATTACATCATGGACCTTTCTGCCTGTATTGTGGCTGGCACATACCCAGCTGCCCTGGCGTCGGCAAATTGTGCTTTAAGTGCAGCTTCGTCGGCGTTCATCCTTCGCAAGTCATCTTTTGCCCTCTGCCGCCCGCCGGGGCACCATGCAGGTAAAGATTATGCAGGCGGATATTGTTTCATCAATAATGCATCCGTTGCGGCAAACTGGCTTGCGCAAAAAACGAAAACAGCCTTGCTTGATATCGACTATCATGCAGGTAACGGGACTCAGGATATCTTTTATGATCGAAATGATGTGTTGACTATATCGATCCATGGCGATCCGGATTACGAATATCCACACTATATCGGTTTTGCCGACGAAACCGGTGCCGGAGAAGGAAGGGGTTTCCATAAAAACTTCCCATTACCAAAAGACACAGGGAATGCCGGGTACTTTGCCGCGTTAGATGAAGCCCTAACCCTGATCAAATATTTCGGAGCAGAGCATCTTGTGCTTTCCTTCGGAGCGGATATTTTTGACGGCGACCCGCTTGGAAAATTTCATATAACAACGGACGGTTTTGCAGAAATTGGAAGGCGGATCGCTGGATTAAACATGCCGACAACGATTATCATGGAAGGCGGTTACGCAAACAAAGCTCTTGGCGCGAACACCAAAACTTTATTGGAGAATTTCAAATGAAAAAACTTGGCACACTACTTCTATCGGTCGCCTTTTTTATTGTAGGATGCGGCTCCCCTGCCGCATCCACGCCTCCACCAGATTCATCCGCCGAAACGGCAACACCAGTGGTGATTTACATCACCGCCACCCCGGCACCTTCCGCAACAGCAACTATAACGTTCACACCTGCCCCCACTGAGACCTCAACCGCCACCTTTACAGCTACACCCGGCGCACCTACTGCCACAGTCAATAAACAGGCACATTGCCGTTACGGTCCTTCCGCGGCTTATCTTCATGCCGCGGACCTGTATGCCGGAGACAAGGGTACCGTACGGTACCGCGCAATGTACAGCAACTGGCTGTATGTTCAATTCGAAAAACTCACCTATTCCTGCTGGGTGGCGCCTTCGGTAGTGGATGTATCGGGAGATGTCAGCAAGCTCGAAAAGTTTGAGCCCGATCTGTTGCGTATCGGCAGCAATATGTATGGTCCCCCTCAAAACGTCCAGGCCACACGAAATGGCGACGAAGTGACCATCACATGGGGCCAAGTCAAGATGACCGCGGATGATGACCGCGGCTACCTGATCGAAGCCTTCGTTTGCCAGAATGGAGGTTATATCTGGTGGACAGAATCGTTCCCCGAGCAGGATATCACCAGCTACACTGTCAAGGATGAAGCGGGGTGCGCCGCCCCATCTTATGGAAGTATCCGTACCGTGGAGAAGCATGGCTTTTCAGAACCGGCGGAAATCCCCTGGCCTACCCCTTAAGCAATTCAACACGGGTTTAATGAAAATGCTCTCGCCGTACGGCGGGAGCATTTTTTTCTCGTTAGGTTGGGGAAAATTACTTCATTACCCCGGCTTTTTTGAATGCATTTTCCAACATATCGATAGTCACCGGTTTGACAATCATCGCCTGTGCGCCGCCGCGCATCACATGTTGACGAGTCTCGGGCTGGTCATCGGATGTGATGATGATGACCGGCACCTTCATCAGGCGCGGCTCACGACGGATATAGGCGAGCACTTCTGTTCCATCCACACCGGGCATGTTGATATCCAGACAGATGAAATTCGGCACCGAACTTGCAAGCATGGACATTGCCGCCGCAGAACCGTACGCCACCCGCGCGGGCAGGTCAAGCAATTCGATCATCTGTTGGAGAGCATCCGCCGTTTGGCGGTTATCGTCTATGATCAATCCTTCAGTCATTCAATCCTCCAAAATCGCCGCACCCATGACAGGCACGTCTTTTCTTTCTGTCTATAGTTTACTTTTTCCGATTATAGCCTGTAATCGTTTCTTTTGAAACTCTTACGAAACGTGGGTCAACCAATTCCATCCATCGCTGCGCCAAGGCGCTTGACGATTTCGTCCACTTCATCTTCGGTAATGGATAGCGGGGGTGAGAATGCCAATGTATTGCCCAACGGACGCGAGCGCAGCCCATGTGCTTCGGCGGCTTTGAAGACCTTCATGGTCGTGGCAACATCGGCAGCTTTGGTATTTTTATCAGAGACGATCTCTACGCCGCAGACCAAACCAAGTCCGCGCACATTTCCAACGAAGGGGAATTCTTCCAGTTTTTTCAAACCTTCAAGCAGACGTTTACCCAACTCACGGGCACGCTTGGGGAATTCTTCACGTTCCATGATCTCGAGGTTTTTTAAACCCACCGCGCACGCCATGGCATGACCCGAATAGGTAAAGCCATGCATATACGCTTCTGTATCACCCGCTGACTCCATCGTTTCGCGGATCTGATCGGAGATTTGAATACCGCCTAGAGGAGCGTAGCCACTGGTGATGGCTTTTGCGAAGGAAAGAATATCCGGCTTGACATTCCAGTGTTTGAGCGCAAACCACTCACCGGTGCGCCCGAAACCTGTGATGACTTCGTCTGCAATGAAGAGGATTTCGTATTTATCGCAAATTTTGCGAACGAGCGGGAAATAATCGTCGGGTGGAACGATCACGCCGCCGACGCCCATGACAGGCTCGGCGATGAAAGCGGCGACAGTATCGGCTCCTTCGCGCAGAATGGCTTCTTCCAGTTCCCGAGCCGCCGCCTGCCCGACGGTTTCACCGTCCTTCAATTTACCTTCGTAGCGATACGGATTCGGCGCAGGGATGTGGGTAAATCCCTCCGGCGCGGGACCAAACATGGTGTGATATTTTTCAAGACCGGTGGCGAACGTGGTCGAAAGGGTCACTCCGTGATAAGCGCCCTTGCGAGCAATGACCTTGTACTTACCCGGCTTGCCCTTGCGCTTCCAGAAATAACGCGCAGTCTTGAACGCAGAATCATTCGACTCGGAACCGCCGGAGGTGAAGAGTGTGGTGTTCAAGCCATCGTATGCGAAACCAGCCAGTTTATCCGCCAGCTGAATGGACGGCAGGTTTGTCATGCCTGAAAAATTGGATGTGAACGCCATTTCCTTCATTTGGTCATAGGCGGCTTTGGCGATCTCCTCACGTCCATAACCAGCGTTGACGTTCCACAGCCCCGCCATGCCGTCCAGAATTTTTCGTCCATCCGTCAGGTGCAGCCAGATGCCTTCGCCCTTTTCGATCACCATCGGGTTGGCATGGGTCTTGGGGTGGTAGGTCGGATGCAATTGCTTCTTGTCTTTTTCGATCCAGGTTT
>CAZYLM010000093.1:0-10150 GCA_964648645.1 uncultured Anaerolinea sp. | reverse complement strand
TATACCTTCAAGATCGTTGGGACCTTCAAAGGAATGGCTTTCCTGCCGATCATGTATGTGAATTACGATTACATTACCCGGATCACGAACCGCACCGGTGAGGCCGATGCCGTAATGGTGGCGATGGAACGGCACGACTCTGCCTTCGTCGATTCTGTGACTCGTAATATCGAAGAACAATTTGAACATGTGGGCATAAAGATCGGATTGGCGACCACCATCAATACGGAGCGGCGTGATGCCGAGGCTTCCTTTGATGCGATCGTTTCCCTTTTGCTGGCGATGGCTGTCTTGTTGGCGATGGTGGGTGGTTTGGGCTTGATGGGAACGATGAGTATCAATGTGCTAGAGCGCACACGTGAGATCGGGGTTTTGCGCGCGATAGGCGCTTCGAATCGAGGCGTCGCCTTGGTGTTCATTCGCGAAGGGATTGTCATCGGTCTGATGAGTTGGGCAATGGGCGCGGTCCTTGCCATCCCGATGACCCAGGGTCTCAACCAGGCACTGGGTCAAGCTGTGATGGGAGTTGGGCTGACGTATTCATATTCCATGCCCGGGTTGTGGATGTGGCTGGGAATCGTGACGCTATTAAGTATGCTTGCCAGCTTAATTCCTGCCCGTAATGCCTCCCGCCTGACGGTCCGTGAGGTATTGGCATACGAGTAATGCAGTCAGCTGTCTAAACTCTCGCATTTGAAAAATAAAAAATCCCGCTGAGAATATGGCAGCGGGATTTTTTGATGATCAGTTGGTCTAATTCTGTGCGAAGGTATCGATCAGCAGCCTGAAGTTACCGCCGACCGGGTAAAGAATGGGACAGGTGCAGCCGCGTTTCTTGTACTCTTCAACCTTTGCCTTTGCCTCTGATGGAGTTCCGGATGCAGTGATCTTATGAACGAGTTCATCCGGCACCAGGTCTTTTGCTTTCATCACCTGTTCTTTTGTAGCGGGCCAGCCAAGGATGGACTGGATCTGATGGATTACATCATCCGAAACATTTGAAGCCTTGGCGATGTGTGGTTGTTGGGCGATGTACTGACATAGCAGCATCTTGCTGTAATCGATGGCTTTCTCGTGATTTTCATCCACCGAGCAGACGATCAACTGTGGACGATCGAAATCTTCCATCTTTCGCCCGGATTTCTTCAATCCGTTATTCAATAGTTCCATGGCATTGTCGTTGTATTCGGGGGCTACACAGTAGTTGAGCACAGCGCCGTCGGCGACTTCACCTGTTAATTCCATCATCTTGTCGCCGGTTGCACCGATCATGATCGGGACGTTGCGCGGTTCGCGCCGACCATAGACCACATCCAACTCTATCCCTTTTACATGAATGAACTCTCCGTCGAAGGTCACGCGTTCCATGTTCAATAATTTTCTCATTACGATGACGGTTTCTTTCATGGCGGTCAACGGCTTTTTGCGGTCTATGCCTACGTTTGCAGCTAGCGGATCCCACCATGCGCCAAGTCCACAAATGACACGGTTTGGGGCGAGGTCGTCGAGTGTGAGAAATGTGGCAGCCAGCAGACCGATGTTGCGAGTCCAGTTATTGATCACGCCCGAGCCGACCTTGATCCTGTTTGTCACGGCGGCGTAACCTGCCATCGGCACGATCGCATCGCGCACCAGGCGGCTTTCTGCCTGCCAAACAGCTTCAAAACCCTTCTCTTCAGCGTACTTTGCGTAGTCCAATCCATCGCGCAGGTCGTGCGAGTCCTGCAGGTACAGTGCAACACGCTCTTTCGTCATGGCATTCTCCTTTAATGTGAAATGATTGATACGGCTGTGTTTGACACTTGCGAAACTTACATTTGGTTGTCAGACAATTTATAAAAATTTTGCCACATGTTTCGTAAATTTCATAGGGTTTACGAAACATGTGGCATTTGCATGTCTATACTTTTTGAGACTCGATTTTCCGTATCAACTCAAGATCTTCCGGGTCATCAAGGTCGAGACCAAGAGATGGCAGGTCTACAATTTCTAGCCTTGCTCCGGATTGGATGGCACGTTCACAATGACGTTGAAAGGAACCTTCACCGAATTCGTATTCTATTTGTCCAGCGGGTACCATAAGTAAGGCATTTGTCCCTTTGTGGTGCCTGTCTGGAGCGATCACAACAACTGGCGGTTTGGCTGCTCTATCGATCAATGCAAGGACATCATCCGGGGTCAAGAGCGGCAGGTCAACCGGTAGGACAAGCACGCCCTGCGTGGCATGTACCTGGGCAACCACCGAAGCACGGGCAAGCGCGGTGTTCAAATGAGGTTGCCCGTCCTCCTGGACGGTTTTGGCACCATGATTGCGGGCGATCGTCAATGCATGCGAGTCACGGCTGACGACCAGCACCTTGTCCAATTCTTTCAAACCCGATAATGTTCGCAGGGTTCGTTCCAATAATTCTTCATTGAGGGCGGCGCGTTCCTCTTCAGTAAGTGCGCCAGCCAGGCGGGATTTTCCACGCCTTAATGGTTTGACAGGCAGGATCGCCCAAATTGACATGGTTATAAACTCCCGGCGAAGTGTAGCACATCTTGCGCAAGGCGCGCACGGCCTTCAATATTTCTCATCAGAGTATCGGTTACCCTGGTCTGGACCTTCATTGTTTCTACCTGTTGCACATACTTTTTATCTGCGTTGTCTAACACGAAACCTGTCAGGATGGTTCGGTAATGTTGCGCCACAGCCAGTGCAGACGGCTCAATGCCCAATTCCCTGTACATTTTTGCGGCTGGTCCCTTTACTGTTTCGCCACCTATGATAGGTGATATGGCGATAACAGGTTTGTCGACCTTCTTGATGACGCGTAATATCGGATCGATACTTACCCAGGGATTCGAAGGACAAAAGATGATCGTATCCGCTGATGTTAGCGCCTCATTCACACCGGGAGCTGGTTCTGCTCCTTCGACCCCGTCAAACCGGAAGCCTCTGACCCTTGGCTCGCATCGTCTGTGGACAAAGTACTCCTGAAATGCAAGCTCGCCATCTTCTGTTTCTACCATTGTTCGCACAGGCAAATCTGACATTGGCAGGACGGTTGGTTTGATGCCCCAGGCATTGCAGAACTCCTGCGTGATCTTTGACAAATGGGTTCCTTCTTTTAGTCGGCGAGTCCGTTCGAGATGGGTCGCCAAGTCATTGTCTCCCAATCGGAACCAGGCCGGACCGCCCAGTTTTTCAAGGCTGGCGATCACGTTCCAGGTTTCATTCACCTGCCCCCAGCCAGTTTCGGGGTTCGCCAACCCGCCCAGAGTGTAACAAACGGTATCGAGGTCGGGGCAAATATATAACCCCATATGCTCGAAGTCATCCCCGGTGTTGACGATGATGGTCAAGTCTTCAGGAGGCAGGATTTGAGCCAATCCATGCGCGAGTTTTGCGCCGCCGACCCCGCCCGCCAATGCTACGATTTTCATCGGAATATTGAAATATCCTCTAGGCTTTTTCTTTCGCGCACCACGGGTTTCTCCGCCGGGTACCCGAGCAGGAACAACGCTTGCGGTTCCCATGCTACTGGAAGGTTCAAGGCTTGCCGAACTGTATCTTGTGCGAACATCGGGCTGCAGACCCAAACCCCCCCAAGTCCCTCTGCGTGGGCGGCAAGCAGAAGCTGCATGCCGGCATTCGCCGCCGATTGGGTGGCGATGCTTTGCTCTGCAAAATTTCGTCTTGCGTCGGAATACTTATCCATTTCGCTCATATCCATACAGAGGATGACAACCAGGGGGGCTTGCATGATGCGCAGGCGTGAACGCTGGATTCTCTTCTGTATTTCCTCCGGGGTCTGCCGGTCCTTTGTTAGATCCCTGACAAACTCAACTTCCATTACATCGATGAACCTTGCTTTTGTAGGTGGGTCTTGGAGGACGACAAAACGCCAGGGTTGCCGGTTGTGCGCAGATGGAGCAAAGGTGGCGGTGTGGAGAATCTCATGGATAATGGAATCAGGTACCGGGTCAGGTTTGAAGCGGCGGATCGAGCGGCGACTCCGCAGAAATACGTGGAGGTCAGTCGTGTTCGTCAAAGGAAACCGGTCTAATCTTGAAGATGATGCGCTTCTGGCCTTCACGCCGCACCCATGATTTGTTATCGTATCGCAGGGATAGCATGTTGATGTGCTCGTCTGCTCCATCCCGTGTGAACGAGACAACCTTGCCGCGAATCCCAAGGTATCTATATGGGTCGTTTGGATCTTGAATGACCATCGCGACATCCTCCCTAGATTTCATATTCCGGTCTTTCAATCTGCCTTCATTTGTATTGATCAAAATGAATTCTTTGTCGTGGTCGAACCAGACGGGGGAGACTTGAGGCTCACCTTTTGCATTGACGGTAGCCAGGAACAAAAAGGCTTTTGTTTCGGGTTCGAAAAGGTCTAGGAATTTTTCGGGGAAGGACATCGTTTATCCTTTGATGATCGCGGCATCTTTATAGCAAACCTATATAAGATTCGTGTTAGTGAAAAATGCCTTAGGCTTGTATTATCGGAACATGTCCATCTCTTTGGGTCGGATGAGTTCCTTGAGTGACCCGTCGCTGGGGGTGAAAGGGAAGCCGCGTACATGGACAACGGGTGTACCTTCGGCTGCTTGGCCCATGACCAAAGAAGCCGCTGCGGCAAGTTCGTCTGCAACTCCGACGATGGTGGCTTTGAGGGTATACCCGAACAAATCTTGCCAACCCCGTTCATCGACGATGGCAGGGATGCCAGCCAGTCCAATACACACCCCGACCGTCCCGTTGCGCCAGGCCCGCCCGTGTGAATCGATGATCATCACGCCAGCATTTTTACCCGTAAGTTGTTTGATTTCGGCTCTTAACTTTTTCGCTGATCCGTCCGGGTTTTCTGGTAAGAGCAGAACGAATTCCCCATCTTCATTGTTTTCCCCCTTCACGTTTGAGTGGTCGATACCTGCGTTTGCGCAGACGAAACCCAGGCGATGCTCTACGATGAGGACATCCTTCCGGATACGCAGGACTTCATTAGTTTCTCTTAGAATCAATTCGATGAGGCGCGAGTCTTTTTCGACCTGCAGGGATAACTCCTGTGCGCGCTGAGAAGGAGTTACCTTCCTAAGGTTGACCATTCGTCCTTCTGATTTACTGACGATCTTCTGCGCTAATACAAAGATATCGTTTTCCCAGACCTCCAAATTCGTATTCTGTGTTGCATTAAGAATAATATCCGCCAGGTTGTCGTCTTGGCGGATAAGGGGTATGTTCTTGAGCGGAGTGAGGTTCAGAGTCATGGTGCGAGTTGTGAGCTGCGTAAAACGCAAAATTGCGCATTACGGTTTATCTTGAGATGCCGGTTATCTTGATCCCAGCATGTGTGGAACCATATTTTTTATTGATACCGATTAGCACACTTGTCAAACCTTCAATCACAACCGAGTTTTCGAGGGGTCCGGCATCCCACCCTTGCAACCCAGCCGCCTCCACAAGTTTAATCACCTCGGCGCGGGCATCCTTGCTTGTGCCGGTAACGAGTACATCGCATTCCACTCCCTCGTTACCCAACAAATGTTCATGCGAAATATTCTGGAAGGCAGCGCAGACCTCCACGCCTTCACCCAGGATTTGCCTGGCTTCCTGAGCAGCGGAGCCGGCGGCGGGCATTTGTACAGTGGCGACCTTTGGCGGTACGAGTGGGACGGTTACATCTACAAAAATTTTTCCGGTTAGATGCTCTTTAACAGTCTCTAAAGTATCGCGGTGGGCGGAATAAGGCACGGTCAACACAACGATGTCCGCCTCTTTCGCAGCCCGAAGATTGTCCATGCCGGTGATGGATATCCCGTCCCCAAGCTTTGCCTGGAGCTCTTTTGCGGCTGCAAGGGCCTTCTCTTCTGTGCGCGAGCCGATCAGAACGTGATATCCACTCATTGCCCAACGGTAGGCAAGACCTTTACCTTCCTTGCCTGTACCACCGAGGACCGCGATCTTTAATAGAAGCTGGTTATCGCTCATTAATAGCTCTCCATTGATCTAGGATACTTTCGCTACTTCCTCTTCGTATTTCTTCCAAATCCGCGGGGCGATCTCCCTTGCCCGGGCTGCGATCTCTGCCTCATCCATGGTGAGGAGTTCACGGTCTTTCATCAGGAATTTTCCAGCAACCATGGTTGAGGTCACCATGCTTTGTTGAAAACCGAAGATGATATGCCAGGGCAGGTTTCCGTCTGTAAGAGGCGTGAAAGGGTGATAGTCGACAAAGATCAAGTCGGCGACAGCGCCCGGAATGATTCTACCAATTTGTGTGTTTGGGAAGAATACCTCTGCCAATGCTGAATTATTGTAGATCGCCATTTGCTGCACATCATAGCCGCCCATACGGCGCGGATCTCCATACTCGGCTTTGTGCAGGAGGTAGGCTGCCTTCCAATCGTCCCAGGTTGAATTGGTAAAGCCATCGTTGCCAAGGCATACTTTGATTCCCAATCGCAGCATCGATTCGACTTGGGCGGTTCCAACAGCATTATTCATATTCGAACGGGGTTGGTGGGTGAGCCAGGTTCTGCTCTCTTTGAGGATTTCCATTTCACGCGCATCGAAATGGACTCCGTGGGCAGTGATAGTGTTCGGTCCAAGGATGCCGTGTTTGAGTAATCGGTCGATGACGCGCATCCCCGACTTTTGCAGGCTGTCGTATTCGTCTGATTCGTGTTCGGCAGTGTGGATGTGAAACCCCGTTCCCTCGGGGATGGCGGAGGCACAGGCTTGTAGTGTTGCCCCGGAAAGCGTCAAGCTGGCATGCAATCCGAAGGCAGCACCCAGCCTCGGGTGAGGGTTTGAGGCGAGGCGTTTGATAAAACGCACATTTTCCTGGATCCCTGCATTTGCCTTTTCCACGCCATCGCGATCGGTGACTTCATAGCAAAGCACACTGCGTAATCCGCTTTTATCCACGGCTTCCGCGATGACATCCAATGAACCGTCTATGGCGTTGGGGGACGCATGATGATCGATCAGGGTTGTAGTGCCGTGCTTGATCGCATCCACCAGGCAGACCAATGCCGAATAACGGACACCTTCTGCGTCAAGTGATCGGTCAAGGGGCCACCAAAGTTTTTTCAGGATCTCAGGGAAGTCTTTGGGTGCCGGACCGGGAATCGCCATTCCTCGGGCAAATGCGCCGTAATAATGTGTGTGAGCGCAAATTCCTCCGGGCATGACGTATTGCCCACCGGCGTCGACAACCTTCGCCTTGGGGTGTTTGGCTGTCAAGGAGCGGGTCGTTCCGATTTCTTTGATCGCGTCACCCTCAACGAGGATGGCATGATTTGCGAGGACGCGATTTGGGGATTCCCAGGTGATGAGGTTAGCATTTGTGATCAGCATGTCAATTTAATCCAATTTCGGCAGGATCGGGGAGATTGATCCCCGCAGAGCCTAGCTCCCATAAAATATTGAAGGTGTATTCACGTAATTCAGTATCATCCGTATACATCGCTTCGTATAAATGTTTGATGACGTTCTCATGCGGCGTGAATTTGAGAAGTTGGAGAGCGGCGAGTCGGGTTTCGGGATCATTGTCTTTCAAAGCCACAAGGAGAATATCCGTGGCGGGAATACCTGGCGATACACCAACTCCTTTCTTTGCAGCGAATTCCACGAGCCAGGGAGTATCAGAAGGTGCCTTGGTTTTCACAGGAGAATACGCCTCACCTTTTGTCCGCATATCGATGACTTCGGTAGCGGCGTTTCGAACAACCCACTGGTCATCTTCGATCTGGAGCTTTTTCAAAAGATCGAGTGCCCAATCTTCCATCACACGGCCAAGCCCATAGACAACGGCTCTTCGTAAAAGGATATCGTTGATCCCAATTCCATCCTTCAACATGGCGTGTCCTTCGATCGGGTCGTTCGCCACTGCCTCACCGGCTGCGCGGCGGACATCTTCTTCTCCGTTTAGGAGGGCGTCAGCTGCAATTTCCATCGACTGAACATTGCCGATCGCTGCAAGAGCCATACATGCCGCGCGTTTGACATGAATGCTCGGTGCTTTGAGCGCCCCCTCCAGCAATTTCAATGATTTCGAATCCCGCATTGCCCCAATGCCGAGGATGGCAAGGTGGATCAATTCGAAGGACTTGGACGATGCCAATTGCCTGAATAAAGACGCCGCTGCCGGGTCATTGCTGTAAATGAATGCTGCCAGCGCCTGTCCACGCAACCCGAGAGGAATTCCCTCGGTCTGAAGAGTTGCAGCAAGCATACTGAACATCTTTCCGCGCCAGGGGGCATTGCGAGGTGCATCCCTCAACCAGCGTGCAGCTTCGAACATTTGCCGATGCATAGGCCGACGCGAGAACCCGAGCATATATTGCACCAATCGGCTGGCATCACCGTGTGCGGCGATGTATCGCATGGCAAGAAATTTACCAGACCAATCAGGTTGGTTGATAAGGGCTTCGCCCGTGTTGTAGTTGGTCAATGCATGCCCGGCAAGATATCCTGCAAAGACCGGGTGTACAAATCTCATGCGGTTGTTGGAGTAGGAAACCAGCAACCCACTGGTGTTCATTTTTGACAGTAACCCGTATGTGGGTGTGGAAACCTTTTCCACTTTCTTGCGCGACTTTGTATCCGGATTTGTTTCCTTCGCTTCGCCTTCCGGACTTTGTGCTGCCCCGCCTTCAGGTGTCTCCTCTGCAACCTCGAAGGATCTCACCCATTCCCGCGCCTTACGCGGATCGAAAACAGGGTCTGCACTAACAATGACTTGCATGGCAAGAGTTTCCAACGCGGCAACCGGTGTATTTGCAGGAGCGATGCGGCGGATATGTGTGGCGATCGCTTCCAACACATGCGGACCGAGGCTGTCTCCGGCGTATGCCCCCCATACTTTGAGGGTCAGTTCAAGCGGAGATAAATTTTCATTTACTGAACCCAGCCACGAGTTGACAAGCAACGGGTCAACTTGTCCAGGTCCTGTCTGCGCCCAAGCTTCCAATGCAACGGTATGCATCCACAACTCCCCCCATTGGCTGATGAATTTCTTATTTGCTTTTTCATTCCAGGCACATATTGAAAGGGGAGTGAAACCGAGAGCGATCAAACCATCCAAATATTCAGGGGCGCCTGTTGTGACGATCTGGATCTCGGGATGTTCGTTCAGCAAAACTTTGAAGAAATCGGCGATGAGATTTTGCTCGTCTGGGGTGATCTCATCGAATCCGTCCACAAGCAGAAGTGCTTTGTCGCTTTTGAAAGCATTTTGCACGAAGCTGGGGATTTTCCCCGCGTCGAATACCGGGGCCGTTTCGGCGGTCGCTTCGATGATCGGGTCTAGAATGTTTTTGGGGTCACGGACGGGAAGTTTCAGGTCAGCAACGTGGAAGAAGAACGGTATGGCTTCGTGGCGCTTTCCTAATTTTTCATTGCGGTTTGCAGCGAGGCTGGCGAGGTGAGCCAGAGCCACCGTTTTGCCCATTCCTGGCTGACCGATGATGACGAGGTTTGCGCCGCCTGCCAGTGCTTGCGGGAGAGTCAATGTGTGGGGTTGATAGATGGCGGCAAGTTCGGGCCAGGCGGGTAAGTACGGGAGAGTTTGTGTGACAACATCTTCAAAGCGTGAAGCAATTCCCGGTTCAACAGGGGCTGGCGGGCTGAGTACGGCGGGCTCCTGAAGAATATCGTCCAATGCAAAAAGCTGTGCGGCAAGGTGCATTCCCTGTGCCCGCCGTAATGTAAGGCGGCGGTGATTTTCCTCTACCGTATTTGTCTTGCGGGATTGTGCCAGGGCACGTTGATCTTTGATGATCTCGCGCAATTCTGCGATCAACGGGCGCGCGCGGGTTACGACAAACCATAACCCGGTTGCTGTTAAAAACCCGGCGATGAAAGAGATCAAGTCAAGTCTGGCTAAAAACATATCTCTCGGTTAATTGGCAAAAAGGATACGCCCACAGGATGGGCAGTGTGCCAGTTGCTTCTGTGATCTGGCGCTTTGTTGTAACGCTGCATTGATTGTCGTTCCGCACGATGCGCAGGCTCCATCATCCACTTCAGTGACAGCCACACCGCGCTTTTGGCTTCTTAGATCTTCATAAATACTCAACAACGTAGTTTCGATCGGGGCTAGGGCGGCTTCGCGTTCCTGCCCAAGGCTTTCCATCTGTTTGATCAGGTCGGTTT
>CAZYLM010000092.1:0-10251 GCA_964648645.1 uncultured Anaerolinea sp. | reverse complement strand
TGGATGAACAATAAGAGGAAATTATGAAAACAAAAATTTTGTTATTGAACTTAATGCTTTTGTGCTCCCTACTTTTGACAGCCTGCGGCTCTTCCCCCGCCCCGGCAGGGCAGCCATCTACTGGCGGTTTCGACGTCACGCCTTTTCTCGGTGTCTATGAAGGTACGTGGACGAACAAAACTACCAGTGCAAGCGGATCGGCGGTCATCACCGTCGAAGCGAATGAAGCCGATCAGACCGTCACTCTCACGCTTGATTTTGGTGGAAACTACCTTGGCTTGAACGATCCACCTCCTTTCCCGCTCACAGCCAAGTATGATAACAATGGCGCATACGTCCGCGGCGAGAGCGAGATCCTTGGCAAGATGGATATCACCATCGATACCCAAGGCAACATCGTGGGTAACTTGTCCGATTTATTGGGTGGAAAGATCCCTTCCATGACTTACACCGGCAAGATAGGGGATGGCCACCTCGACACTGATTACACAGTGACCTTATCTGATGGTACAGTGACCGTATCCGAACTGCGCACAGTTCGAAAGTGATTAGCCTGCTAGGTAGTCCGGCTAAGCCAGCACTTCTATACATTCACGAGGTCGTGAATCCAGCGCCGGGAGTAGATTCTCCCGGCGCTGGCGAATGCCTTGACAATTTCTTCAAGAATTACCATCAAATAAACATAATAGACAGGAAGTTTCAGGACAAATGCGCTAATATATGCCGCAGGAACACCAATGAGCCAGATGGAGCTGAGTTCCATCAGCAGGGCAAACCGAGTATCGCCCCCGGAACGCATCGCACCAACAAAGGTGATGAAATTGAATATGCGGATCCATAACACAAGTCCCATCACCAGCATCAACATGCGGACATTGTACACACCGTCAGGAGAGAGATCGTACAACCCTACAACAAGGTTACGGGTTAATATGACGATCAAACCAACCAGCCATGCAAAAAGGATACTGAGTATAAGAACCCGTCTCACCGTCTCAAAGGCGTCATCCTTTTTTCCGGCGCCAATGCGGTTACCGACCATGACGGCACAGGCATTACCAAGCCCCATGAAGACCACAAAAGCAAGTTCTTCTATCGTCGCATTGACGTTTATCGCTGCGATCGAATCCGTGCCGATGTGCGCATAAATCGCGTTATATGTGGTGATCCCAAGCGACCAGAACATTTCGTTCGCAACAGCCGGAAGGGTTGTCTTGAGAACCCGCCCGAAAAAAGAGAGATCGAAGTTGAAGAAAGTCAACAAGTTGGCGGCAAGCGGAGTCTTTTGAGTGTAAACGAGGATGAAGAGCAGGATCAATTCCAGGGTCCAGCCTGAGGCGGTGCCAATCGCAGCTCCCCTCACACCGAGGGCGGGGAATCCGCCAACCCCGAAGATCAGGGTATATCCCAATATCGTTTTAAAGATCAAAGCAGAGATGGTTGCGACCACTGTCAGCTTCACAAGTTGAATGCTCCGCAGAACAGCAATGTAGGATGTTGCGATTGCGACAGGGATATATGACATCCCAACGATCCGCAGATACGATGCGCCAATCTCGATGACCTCAGTATCTTTCGTGTACAAGCCAAGAACGAAGCGCGGCACAAGCGTGGCAGCCAAGGTAAAAAACAATGCGATTAATGAGGCCGTCAGAGTGCTCATTCCAAGCACCTTGCGAATGGGTTCGACCTCCTGTTTCCCCCAGAACTGAGCCGTAAAAATTGCCATGCCGCTGGTCAGCCCAAACAGCAGAAGAATGAATACAAAGAACACCTGGTTCGACAATCCAAGCGCAGCGATGGAAGTCTCACCCAACTGCCCCACCATGATGACATCGATCATATTGAGCGAAGCATTGATGAGTTGTTGGAATGAAATGGGCAACGCGATGGTCAGCATCTCGCGCAGAAAAACGCGGTCTTTTAGAAAGGATAGGGACATGGGGAAGGATTAGTAATAGCTAAATTTGTAATTTAGGATTAGAGAGCGGGAAGAAAAAAATGTCGTTGGAACTTTGAACACCAAAAGCCCAACGACTACTCGACCTTTCGACTACATAAACTACCCAACTAATCCTTAGGCGCTTCGCGCACGATGTATAGCGGTCTGCCCTTGGCTTCATCATAAAGGCGACCGACATACTCACCAAGGATGCCAAGAGAGATCAACTGCACGCCACCAAGGAAGAGTACCGAGATGAGCGTGGTGGTCTGACCCTCGAAGAAATGCGAACCGGCTAGACGCAGAATCGCTACAACAGGGATCGCAAGAATGGATACGCCAGCCGAGAAGAACCCAAAGAAAGTCGCCACTTGCAGGGGAAAGTATGAAAATCCTGTAATGGCATTGACCGCCAATTTCAACATCTTGCGGAATGGGTATTTCGTCACACCGGCAAGGCGCGCGGCACGTTTGTAGGTCACGCCGATCTGCTTGAAACCGACCCAGGCAGACATTCCCCGCGGAAAACGATGACGCTCTTTCATCTGCTTGAGAACGTCGACCACTTTCCTATCCATCAAGCGAAAATCGCCGGTGTCCACGGGTATTTTCACATCCGTGATGCTATAGATCAATCGGTAGAAAGCCGCGGCAGTGAATTTTTTAAACCACGACTCGCCTTCACGCTCGCCGCGCACTGCATAAACAACTTCGTAACCTTCCTTCCATTTTTTTGCAAGTTCAAGGATGACCTCCGGCGGGTCCTGCAAATCAGCATCGATGATGACCACTGCATCTCCGCGGGCAAAATCCCACCCGGCGGTGATGGCAACTTGATGACCAAAATTGCGGGCAAAGATGACGGGCCGGATGATTCTGTCCTTTGAGGCAAATTCGCGGATCTTATCCGTCGAACCGTCGGTCGAACCGTCATCCACAAGGATCAGTTCCCAGGGTTCACCATTGGTCTCCATGACCTCTTTTAATCGGCGATACAACTCGGGCAGGTTATCGAGTTCATTAAAGATCGGAACGATGATCGAGTACGTGATAGTCATGAGTTATTCTTTCTTGTTCCCTTTGAACGAAATTTTAGTTTCTGCCTTTGCGTTTCCTCGGGCGGCGCTTTGAATTGCTTCTCGCCATCGTCGCCAAAAGGCGATAAACCAAGTACCCTGCGACGCAAATATTCAAAAATAACGACGACAGACGCCATTACAGGTACGATCAACAAGGCACCCATAATACCCCACAAGATGGTGGCAGTCAGGATCGCGACAAAAATTAGCGCTTCATTCATATGCAGGCTTCGCCCGATGATGATGGGACGCACAAAAAAATTTTTGGCGTTGATCAGAACCAGATATGTGACGAAGGTCAGCAAGGCAACAAGCGCGTTATTGATGATCGGGTCAGGTGAAAACTGAATCCAGGTGGAGCCTTCGAGTAACGCCACCCCCATTGCAAGCCCTGCCGCAACTGTAGGGCCTACATCAGGAACAAGCGTAAAGAAACCTGCAACCACCCCCAGGACCAAGGCACCAGGAATCCCGATTGCCGCCCAGGCGATCGTGAACACGACACCAACGACCACCATTAGAACGATCTGCCCGCGGAGGTATGCCATCCATACATTGCGCAGCCGTTTGTAGATCTCATGCATATCTCCCTGGTATTCTCCAGGTGCAAGTTCGATCAGCCAACCCCGTATCCGCGGCCATTCGGACATGAACAAATGAACGCTCACAAGGATGATCAATAACCAGAGGATATTGATGGAAGTGGTCTCCAGCAATTGCAATGCTTCAGAAGGGAGAGGTGAAAGCGCATCTTCCTGGAAGTGTTCAAGACTCTCTCCCAACTGTTCAAGATGCAGAACAACCCCGCCCATTTGGATCGGCTCGGACAGGAAGCCGCTTAGCGTGCCTGTCAGATCAAGGATGTCTTCTGCCACCAATTTGATCTCATCAAAAAATATCGGCGTGAGCGCCGCCGGAATGCCGACCAGAACGATCAGAGCTGTAAAGTAAACGATGTTGACAGCCGCGGTGCGTGAGAGGCGTGTGCGTTCCATCAAAAAAACGACCGCCGGGCTGATCAAATATGCGGCGAACGCGGCGATCACGAACATCTTCACCGCCTCCGCAGTGAAGACCAGGAACACCAGCACACCAATAAAGATGATGATGCCCATCGTATAGCGGAAGGGCATGCTCCAACTATTTTTGAATTTACTCATAAAAGTTTTTTCACCGCATTCAATGTCGGTTCGATTATTGGAGCCGAGGTAACCGCCTGCAGCGCCGCCCGCACGTCCTTCAACCCCGAGCCGGTATTCATCACAAGGACAGGGTCATCGCTTCCAACCAGGCCGAGTCCCCCCGCTTTGACCAGCCCGGCATACGCCGTCGCCCCGGCTGGTTCCGCAAATACGCCGATCGTACCAAGTTCTGCGATGGCTTTGATAATATCCTCGTCCTTCACGGTAAGGTAAGTGCCGTTGGTTTGGGATGCAGCTCTGACAGCACGGACTCCATCGCGGGGAAGATCGACCGATATACTATCTGCGATCGTTGTGGCGGACACCGGGGTGATAACCTCAGTCTTCGCATGGAATGCATTTGCAATCGCCGCCGAACCTTCCGCTTGTACACCGATGATTCGCGGCATGTTCGGAATCCAGCCCAATGCAAGCAGGTCTTTGAACCCTTTGTGGATACCGGAAATAATATTCCCATCCCCCACAGAGACAAAGACCGTCAATGGCGGATGATTGTCGAGCGGACTATCTTTTTTGTGCCAACCGCTATGAGCCTCAAGCCACCACTCCCAGATCTCGAAGGCAGCGGTCTTTTTTCCCTCCAATGTAAAGGGGTTATATCCCGTATTCCTGCAATACCAACCAAACTCATCCGCGGCTTTTACCGTGAGATCGAAAGCGTCGTCATAGGTGCCGTCTACGAGGACAACTTTTGCTCCGAAGATCAGCAACTGGGCCACTTTTGCCTGCGGGGCGGTCTTGGGTGCGAAAATGACCGCCTTTTGCCCCACAGCCGCTGCCATACCTGCCAGCGCTGCACCTGCATTCCCTGTCGAGGCAGTGACAACAATCTCTGATTTGATCTCGCGCGCACGCGTGACAACAATGGCGCTCGCCCGATCCTTGAAAGAGGCGGTGGGATTCCGCGATTCGTCCTTGAGCCAAAGATGTTTCAGGTTGAGTTTCTCAGCTAACCGTGGGAGGGCAAAGACCGGTGTCCAGCCGGAGGCGTGTAAAGGTGTGGAATCGCCTTCGGGTTCATCGACCGGTAAAAGGGGTAAGTATCTCCAAAGAGACGATTCGGTCCGTGAGGTGATATCTTCGGGTTGGAATTTTTTTCGAATGGAATCCGCATCGAGAACGACGTCCAGATTTCCACCGTCCTTTGGGCAGGTGTAGGTAACCTGACCGGGAAGATATTCGCTCCCGCAGATCGAGCATCGATAGCCGTTGAATTTGTTCATCAGATTCCTCGCATGGCTTGATTTTACCCGAAAGAGACTTGATATAACATTCGGAGGTTTGCAATCGGCATCACTAAATGAGCATTACCAAAATTGAAAAGAAGGTTGAATTTGTAAAAAAAAGAACTATACTTTGAGAAAGATCGGAGATACGCAGCAAATGTCATGACAACTTCCACATCAGATCTCTACCGCCTTGATCCCCTGACGGGGTGCCATAATTTCCTTAGTTTCGTCGAGACCATTGATCGTCTATCATTAGAAGGGGGGCGCAAACCGTTTTCCATCCTTTATGTAGACTTAAACTATCTGGCGGTTTTGAACGAAAGAATGGGGCACCCTTATGGAGACTCTGTGCTCCGCTGGCTTGGGATCGCTTTAAGGGAGGAATGTACTGTGCCTGTATTCCGAACAGGTGGAGACGATTTTGCCGTGATCCTGCTCGGTGGAGGCAAACCTGAGTATGAGCACTTGATGAAAAGACTGTTTGAACGCTTGAATCGCGAAGGAGACCAATTGGGAATCCCTTCTCCCGCAGCAGGGATCGCGCTGATCCACTTCGATGTGATCCGGGAGTTCAATGTAAATGATGTCATGTTCCATTTGTGGGAAGCCATCCTCGATGTAAAAGACAACAACGGGCGGATGGTCAACATTTATTCCACAAGCAATCTGATCAAAGCCACTGGACAGTTACGAGAGCCAAGTCTGGAGGATACCCACCGCTCCTTCAGTGTACTCAGGCACATCGCCAATCAGGCGATCCATCGCGTCATTCAAATGGGACAGGTACTCGATGTCTGGCAAAAGGCTTCCTATATGGATTCAATCTCGGGTCTGCCGAACATGCGCGCCGCGATCCGCAAGATCGAAAAGGAAATATCGGACCAACAGCCCTTTGCGCTCCTTTTGATGGACGGCGACAACCTGACGCGTTATAACAATATCAGTTATGCAACCGGGGATGCGATGATCCAAAAGATCGGGACAATCCTGACCGAGAATCTGCGACCGGGTGATTTTGTAGCGCGCTGGCGTGCAGGAGATGAGTTCATTGCGATCCTGCCCCATACCAACAATATCGGCGCAGAAGTCGTAGGCAATCGGATCTGCACCGCAATACGAGACGCCTCACAATCATGGCAATACCCGACCAGCATCACGATCGGGATCGCAGAATACCCAATTCATGGTGAGACAACATATGCCCTGGTCGATATCGCTGAAGGAGCATTGAAATTGGGGAAACAAACCGGCAAAGACAAGGTGATCCGAGCACAAGGTTAAGGAAAAGGACTCCCGGGTTATTTCGAGAGTCCTTTTTTAATTCCATCTTCTTTTTTCTAATTTGAATCCCGCTCCCACAACTCACGGGCAATCTTTTCCTGATCGACAGGCAAAGAGTCGACCCGCACACCAACAGCGTTATAAATGGCGTTGGTGATGGCGGGCGTGGTGGGAATGGACGAAATTTCGCCGACTCCTTTCGCGCCATAAGGCCCCGCCGATATGGGATGCTCAACAATGATCGCGGTGATCTCGGGAGTGAGCATGATGCCAGGCACGCGATAACGGGCAAGGCGGTCTGTTACCACATTGCCATTCTCCACAATGAAGTCTTCCGTGAGGCAATTGCCAAGGCCCATCATCACACCACCTTCGACCTGCCCTTGCAAGCCGAGCGGATTGATCGCCATACCCACGTCATTGGCGGAGACCACACGCAAAACGTTCACTTCGCCAGTAAGTTTGTTCACTTCCACTTCGGCGGCTTGTACACCGAATGAGAAGGCGAAATGCATGTCGCCGCCGGTGCCGAGGGGCTGGGTCTTGGGCGCTTCATACTCGTATCGGACCTTGGGTTGCTGACCTAAAGCGGTCATTTCTTTGTAAATATCTGCGTAGCTCATCGAATGTCCATTGACGTGAACCACACCATTTTCAAAGCGAATCTTCTCCGGGCGTACATCGTATTTCTCTGCCATCGCCGCGGAAATTTCTTCACGCAACGTTTTGGCAGCATAACGTGAGGCATTGCCGGTTACAAAGGTCTGACGCGATGCGGTGGTCGGTCCACCATTGGGCGTGAGGTCAGTATCCATTACCAACACGCGGACTTTATCGGGTGTAACGCCCATCTCTTCGGCAACCGTCAGACGCATCACAGTGACGAGTCCTTGACCCAATTCCGCGGCGGAACTGCGGACTTGGAAGGTACCATCTTCATAAAGTTCAACATCCGCGCCAGAGATATCAGGCGCACCGCCACCCAAGCCGGTATTTTTGTATGCAGAAGCAAAGCCCCAAGCCCGCACCAGGTTCGGGTTGGCAAGGTCAACCACCGGCTTGAAAGGAGCCGGGTTATGTTTGCGCATCTCCGCATCCACACGATCAATGCACTCCATCAAACCAATGGACTCCTTCAACTCCTGACCGGTATTGGTAATGCTGCCAACGTGCAAAGCGTTCATACGGCGCACCTTAACCGGGTCGAGGTTAAGGGTCTCGGCGAGTCTATCCATCATCGTTTCAACGGCAAAAGCAGACTGCGTCACGCCAAAACCACGGAAAGCACCCGCAGGCGGATTATTGGTGTACATGGCATAGCAATCCGCGCGGACATGTTCAATGTCGTACGGTCCGGCTGAATGCGTAGTGGCACGGGTCATTACTTTTTCGCCGAGAGAGGCATACGCGCCTGTGTCGCCATAAAGTTCAGTTTCCATTGCGACAAGGCGGCCATCTTTCTTTGCGCCCATCTTCAAACGAATTTGAGTGGCATGCCGCTTCGGGTGGACCAGCAAACTCTCCTGTCGGTCGAAGAGCATCTTTACGGGTTTTCCAGTCACATTTGCCAGCATCGCAACATGAATTTGGCCCATTACATCTTCCTTACCGCCGAAACCACCGCCCATTAATTGACCGACGATGCGAATGCGAGATTCATCCCAACCGAGCACACGCGCAACCTGTGTGCGGTCTTGATATGGAATTTGCGAACCGACATAAATTTCCATGCGTCCATCGGCAAGCGGAACGGCAATACTGCATTCCGGCTCAATGAAGGCATGGTCGGTCGTCTGCGTGTGGAAGGTGTGTTCGAGAATCACATCAGCTTTGGCAAAACCTTCGTCCATATCGCCCTTGCGCACTTTGATGTGCTTTAGCAAATTTCCCTTTTCATGAATCTGGGGGACATCCGCCTGACGAGCCATGACCGGATTCGTGATTACAGGCTGGAGGTCAAACTCCGCCTCGATCAACGCCGCGGCTTGTTCGGCGATCTCCTGGCTTTGTGCCGCCACGATGGCAAGTGCATCGCCGACATAACGCACACGTTCGCCAATCCCTACCATCACAGGCCAATCATAGATGACCAACCCATGATTCTTTTCAGCGGGCACATCTGTGGCTGTTAGAACCGCAACAACACCCGGCAAGGCTTTGGCTTCGGAAACATCAAGCTTTTTCAAAAAACCATGTGGGATCATAGCGCGTTTAGCTTTGGCGTATAACATGCCATCGAATTTCAGATCGTCAGTGTAGATGGCTTCCCCGGTCACTTTTTCCACTGCTTCGGGACGGAGATGTTTATGCCCGACCGTTTTATGCTCATGAATGGAATTAGGAATGTGGGTGGGTCTTTTCACCGGTTCACCCGTCCGCAAGGCTTGCGCGGCGGCGATGATGGCATTTTCAATGGACGGATAGCCCGCGCAACGGCAAAGCGTATCTTTCAATGCAAAACGAATATCAGCACTTTTTGGGTCTGGGTTACGTTTGAGCAAGGCATACGCGGTCATGATCTGCCCGGGGATGCAGAATCCGCATTGAACGGCTCCATGTTCCACAAATGCTTCCTGCAATGGATGCAACTTCATTTCTTCGTGAACGCGTTGGGCAAGTCCCTCAATTGTGGTGACAACTTTTCCATTTGCTCGTTCCGCCGGATAAACGCAAGACATCATAGGCTCACCGTCCACCAGGACAGTACATGCGCCGCACTCGGCTTCTTCACAGCCGATCTTGGTACCGGTCAGTCTCAGCCGCTCGCGCAGGAGGGTGGATAAAGTTTCGCTGGGGACTGCATCTACAGTGTAGGGTTTGCCGTTAACGGTAAGAGAGATTTGATTGGTCATGGTTTCCTCTGTAAAGCGGAGTCAAAAGTCTCCTGACTTTTGGTATTATCCAACGACAGGAGTCGTTGGAGTCCGGTAATTAGCCCGCCCTGCCCCATGCAGTGTAGAGCACATCTTTGAACAAACCGCTGACGATGTGACGGCGATAGTCAGCGCTGGCTCTGCGGGCGGAGTCACGGAATTTAGCTTGGGTGAGCAACGCATCCAAAGTCTGGTTGAAGGTTTCTTCGGTGAGGGATTTGTCGCGCAGGAAAGTCTCGGCTTCGGTGGCGCGGAAGGGGGTGGAACCGCCCGGTCCGACCGCGATGTGGATATCTTTGACAATATCGCCATCACGTTCAAGCCAGACGCTGCAATTCAAAATGGGAAGGGCAACCCCCTGTGGGCGCATGATGCGCTTGAAACAGGAGGCGGTGTTATTGGGAGATTGGTTCTTGGTAATTGGTAAATAGAAGCCGACGATGATTTCTTTGGTTTTGTCGATGGCGGATTTGCCGGGTCCGGCAAATAGAGAGGTGAAGGGAATTCGCCGTGCCCCTGTCGAACTGGCAACCTCGGCTTCGGCGTTCAAGGCTGTGAGTGCAATAGTACCGTCTGCGGCAGGGAGAGCATGAGCGACATTACCACCAAGTGTGGCTGTATTGCGCACCTGCGGACCAGCGATCA
>CAZYLM010000091.1:0-10463 GCA_964648645.1 uncultured Anaerolinea sp. | reverse complement strand
CCTCTCATCCTCGTCACCGGCGCGACGGGTTATATTGCCAGCTTGCTCATTCCCAGGCTGCTCGAAAAGGGATATCGCGTCCGCGCGATGGCAAGACAGCCGGAGCGGCTGAGAAAACGCAAGTGGTACTCACAGGTGGAAATGGTGTATGGGGATGTAATGCAACCTGAAAGTCTTGTTGCGGTTATGCAAGGCGTTCAAACAGCATATTATCTCATTCACAATATGTCTCGCGGGCATGGCTATACTGAAGCTGAAATCCAAGGCGCAAAAAATTTTGTCGAAGCAGCCGAAATAACAGGTGTGGAGCATATCATCTACCTCGGCGGACTGGCAGACCCCGAGCAACATATCGCTCCACACATGCGTTCGCGCATCGAGACCGGGGCGACATTGCGGAAGGGCAGGGTGCCTGTCACAGAATTTCGCGCCGGAGTCATTGCTGGGTCGGGTAGTATTTCATTCGAGATGATCCGCTTCATGACGGAGTTGTTTCCGGTCATCCCTGCCCCGGCGTGGATCATGAACAGGTCCCAACCGATCGCAACCCAGAATGTTGTCGATTATCTTTTTGCCGCTCTTACTAACCCAAATGGTCAGGGAGGCGTTTTCGAGATCGGTGGACCCGAGATTGCGCCCTATCGCGACCTTATGCTGCGTTATGCGGATATGCGTGGATTGAAAAGAAAAATGCTGGTCGTGCCGGGAATCCCTGTTTGGTTCATGGCCTTCGGCGTCGGTTTGATGACCCCCGTTCCGTACCCGATCGCCAGCGCGTTGATCGGAGGCTTGTCGGAAGACAGTGTGGTCAAGCACCCGGAGGCTCGGACCATATTCCCCAATGTAGAGCTGATCGATTTTGATGCCTCTGTTGCGATTGCACTCGAGCACACGCACCCGGAACATATCCAAAGGGTTTGGGAAGATGGCGGGCAAGTGAGGAAGTCGCTGAGGCATGAAGGTTGTTTCATTGTCCGCAATGTAACCTTGTATGGCAAAACAAAAGGCGCATCCCTTGAGACAAAGAAAATGCGATACTGGAAAACTCAAATGGGTGAGGTATGGTTCGAGGTTCAACCCACGGAAGCGGATGACAAGGTTTGCACTCTCTTTCTGCGCCCGCATGGATCAATCGGTTTTCTTCTCTGCCTCGTCCTTCAACCCTTCCTGCGTCGAAAGGTGATTGATTTAATCCTGAAACGTGTCTCTTAGGAAAATTTGTTTATGAAAAAAGCCATGATCTTCCTGGTGTTCATTGCGGTTTTGATGTTGATCGCAGTTTATGCACCGTTGCCTGTCACCTCCAATCTTGACTTCCAGGTTTTGTATTTTGCGGATAATAGTGTTTTGCAGGGGATCCCTCTTTATGACCGGGTAGGTCAGACGGCTTGGTATGCGGAAGCTCTTGATATTCCTCCGGAGGAGGTTTTTGTTTTACCGTTTCCCTATCCGCCGTGGTATGCAATCGCAACCCTTCCGCTGGTGTTCCTGCCGATGCAGGTCGCTGCGCGGATGTGGTTTCTGCTCAACGTGACGATGCTTGTCGTTTCTGTCTGGTTGTTCACAGATGGTTGGGAGCCTTACAAACGGCTTGGTGCATTCGTTGCTGTATTTTTTAACTTACCGGTCTTGGGTGGATTGTACGTGGGGCAATATGTTTTCCCGGCGATCCTTGGCATGGCTTTGATCGTCTATTCCCTGAATCATGAAAAAAGCGGATTACTTGCGGCGGGTATGGCGTTGGTGACCTTCAAGCCTCACATTGGGATCTTTGTATTGGTAATAATCCTTATTCGTCTATTGACTCAACGCGACGAGTTCAGCCGGCGAGCTTTTTGGTTCACCACAGGTGCAGGGCTATTTCTTTTCATGATCGGGTTTCTGGCTGATCGGGCGTGGCCTCTTTCATATTTGCGTTCGGTAATTGAGTTCAGGGACGTTTCACAATGTGGAAACTGCATCAGCCTGCCGCTTGCGGTCGGAGAATTTATCGGGGTGGGTTTCGAGGGTACTACACCGCTAGCAGGTGTGATCTTTCTCCTGGTTATCGTTCTTTTTATTGGGGTCAAACGCCGGCTTGGAGATGAAGCAGTTGTCGCTTATTTTTCATGCGTCCCACTGCTCGTCAATCCATATTTACAGAACTATGATTTCGCTTTCATGCTTGTCCCGTTGTTCTATCTTGCCCGTACTGCCTCATCCAAAATGGACTGGTTGTGGATCGTGCTCTTGATTGTTCTACCATGGGCTGGACTTCTGACACTTCAGCGCGAAGGGAACCCAATCCTGCTTGTTTGTGTCTTGGGAATGACGTCCATCATCTTGACTGGGTCCTCCAAGGGGAATAAAATCCCTTCCACATAACGAATTGGCCAGCGGCGAAGTCCGGTGAAAACCCGGCGCTGTCGCGCAACTGTGAAGATAGTCAAATTGTCGAATAGTCAGTGATCCGAGTAGTCAAAAGACCACCCGGCCAAGTGACTTCCAGACTGATCGACTACCCAAGCCAGGTCGCCCGCTCTGATTCGGTTCAACCACTTCTCGCGGAAAGGAGGTGGAGAACGGATCCAAACGGATTGCCTCTCCAACCTCCCCAGCAACTGCTGGGGATTTTGATTCGCCGCCCTGCGGCTGACCACAGACGATGGACGACAGACCATGATCGCCGCTGGCTTATTGCCCAAATGTAAACAAGGAGAAAAAATGTTTCGTAAGACTTTAGTTCTGACTTTATTGATCACCTTGCTTGTTGCTTGCACGCCGAAACCCGCGTCCACCGGCTCTTTGACGTTCACCGATGGGCTTGGTCGTGATGTGGCTCTTCCCGCGCCCGCCCAACGCGTTGTATCGATTGCACCATCCAACACCGAAATCCTGTTCGCCATCGGGGCTGGGGGGCAGGTGGTTGGACGTGATGAGCTTTCTGATTACCCTGAAGAAGCCAAATCAGTTGAGAGCATCGGCTCTGCATTTCAAAACCTCAATACCGAACTGATCGTTTCGTTGAAGCCTGATCTAGTCCTTGCAGCCGAGATCAACACTCCGGAGCAGGTCAAACAATTGGAAGATGCCGGGTTAACGGTGTATTACCTCAATAATCCGACCACGCTTGAAGGCTTGTATGAAAATCTTGGACTTGTGGCGCAGTTGACAGGTCACGAAAACGATGCGACGAATTTGGTCGAATCTTTGAAAGCCCGTGTAGCCGCCGTTGATGAAAAGATCGCACCGCTCAGTTCGCGTGTAAATGTGTTCTACCAGATCGACAGCACCGATCCGGCCAAGCCGTATACAGCAGGTAAGGATACATTCATCACCCTGCTTATTGAGCGTGCTGGTGGTTATAACATCGCCTCTGAGTTGGAGGGGTATCCCCAGTTGAGTCTCGAAAAGATCGTCGCCGCTGACCCGGCTTTTATCATCCTCGGTGACTCGATGTGGGGAGTTACTCCCGAACAAGTCGCCGCCCGCCCAGGTTGGGAGAACTTGAGCGCTGTGAAGAACGGAAACGTATTCCCCTTTGATGACAATTTGGTCAGCCGCCCCGGTCCCCGCCTGGTGGACGGGCTGGAGGCGTTGGCGAAATTATTGCGGCCTGGGTTATTCAAATAAATAAGGAAGCAGGTAGACTCGCCATTGTGCTTTTTCGGCTTGTCCACCTCTCCACTCTTCTCGTGCGCCCTTTTCTTTCCTCTTTCTTTTTTCTTGTCGTTGCTCTCATCTTGAGCCTTGCCATCGGCGCGGTGTTCATTCCGCCCGCTGATATTTTGCGCACCCTGGCGGGAGTATCTACTGATGGTGTCGTACGTACCATTTTGTGGGATATTCGCTTGCCGCGCACAGTCTTGATTGCACTTACAGGCATGGCATTGGGAGGGAGCGGTGCGGCATATCAGGGATTGTTTCGCAATCCCTTGGCTGACCCGTACCTGATCGGCATCGCCTCCGGCGCCGGTCTGGGGGCTGTGCTCGCCATGACGGTGAAATGGTCGTACTCGTTCTGGGGATTGATGACCGTTCCGCTTTCAGCATTCATGGGCGCTTTATTGACCGTATCTTTGGTGTACTTCCTTGCGCGTGTCGGGCAGACAACCCCGGTTACGACCTTGATCCTGGCTGGAGTCGCCATCTCATCGTTCGCAACGTCGTTGATGTCTTTTCTCATGCTGAGGTCAGATGGCGAACTGCGCCGTGCGATGAGCTGGTTGATGGGGGGTGCCATCCAACTTGGTTGGACGTCAGTCCTGGTGATGTTGCCATATCTCATCCTTGGGTTGGGCACTCTTGTAATTCATGGCCATGCAATGAACCTCATGCAATTCGGCGATGAACAGGCACAGCAGCTCGGTTTGAATGTCCAACGTTCAAAGCAGATCGTCCTGCTTGCATCCTCGCTGGCAACCGCAGCGGCAGTTTCATTTGTAGGCATTGTTGGTTTTATTGGATTGGTCGTGCCGCATATCATGCGGCTGTGGTTTGGCGGAGATTATCGCCGCCTGATCCCGCTTTCCATCCTTGGTGGCTCGGCTGCATTGCTGGTCTCGGATGTCATTGCACGCGTAGTGATCGCGCCACAGGAACTGCCGGTGGGCATTGTCACGGCATTGGCTGGAGCGCCGTTCTTCTTATGGATTTTGCGCCGCTCGAAGTCCCAGGGATTGTGGTAAACCCTGATAAAAAGGAACTTATGAAAAAAGGATTGCTCATCGTCAATACCGGCGACGGTAAGGGAAAATCTACTGCGGCATTCGGTACGATCTTACGCGCCTGGGGGCGTGGGTTTCGCATCTGTGTCGTTCAATTCATCAAAGCCGAAACGGGTCAGTGGGGCGAGATCAAAGCCGCCAAAAAACTTGGCATCGAGTGGCTCACTACAGGCGACGGATTTACCTGGACGTCCAAAGACATGGATGAAACCATCGCACGTGCCCGCTATGGCTGGGAGGTCGCCAAAGAAAAGATCGCCAGCGACAATTACGACCTGATCGTGTTGGATGAATTCACCTATACCCTGGCCTACAATTGGCTCGATACTACAGATGTGCTGGAATGGCTGCGCCTCATGCGCCCGCCTGAGTTGCATCTCATTATCACAGGCAGGTCTGCCCCTGATGCCTTGATCCAGCAAGCCGATCTTGTGACCGAGATGACGCTCATCAAACATCCATATGAGCAGGGCATCCAGGCTCAGGCAGGGATTGAATTTTAGCGCCGACGGCAGACCGCCGATCATTGTCTATCGTCGGTGGCCTATTATCAAGGATCCCAATGAGACTACCATCCATTCAACCTCTCGATCAAGCCGCAATGGACACAGCGCGGCAAAGACAGAACCAGCTTACCAAGCCCGCGGGCAGTTTGGGGCGGCTGGAGGAACTATCCATCCAAATGGCAGGGATTCAGCGCAAGCCGCTTCCAGCGATCAATGATAAAGCCATTATTGTGATGGCAGGCGATCATGGCGTGGTTGCTGAAGGGGTAAGCGCGTACCCGCAAGAGGTCACTCCGCAAATGGTGATGAACTTCCTCAATGGCGGCGCTGCGATCAATGTACTGGCGCGTCATATTGGAGCACGCGTGGTTGTGGTAGACATGGGCGTCTCGCATGAAATTCCTTCTACAGATTTGAATTTGATCCGGCGGGGAGTCGGTTCGGGGACGACGAATCTGGCGAAGGGTCCAGCTATGAGCCGTGAACAGGCGGAAGAATCCATCCAAAGCGGAATCGAAATTGCCCTGGCAGAAATAGCCAAAGGCGCGGATATCCTCGGCACGGGTGATATGGGCATTGGTAACACCACTCCTTCGGCAGCGATCGCAGCGTGTATTTTAGGGCATACTGCTGATGAGATCGTTGGGCGTGGCACAGGTGTGGATGATGCCGGACTGGCGCGCAAACTAAATGCTGTGAGACGTGGGATAAAAATCAACAAGCCGAATATAGAAGATGGCGTTGATATTCTGGCAAAAGTAGGCGGCTTTGAGATCGGGGGGTTGGCAGGCGTAATCCTTGGTTCGGCATCCAAACATGTGCCGGTGATGGTGGATGGTTTTATTTCGACAGCAGCGGCACTGATCGCCGCCACCCTTGCGCCCGATTGCAGGCAATATCTCATTGCCGCGCATCGTTCGCAGGAAAAGGGTCACGCAATGATGTTGACCTGGCTCGGGCTGAAACCTTTGCTAGAATTCGATATGCGGCTTGGCGAAGGCACCGGTGCAGCGCTGGGTATCTCAGTGGCTGAAGCCGCGTGTAAAGTACTAAGTGAAATGGCAACCTTCGGTGAAGCGGGGGTTAGTGAAAAGGAGTGATATGTCATTGCGAGGACGGTGCTCTTTCGTCAGAAGGAAACTCCTAGTTAATGATGAGATTGCTTCGTCGCGAAGATCACGCTCTTCGCAATGACATGAAATAATATGATCCCAATTATCGCTGCCTTCCAATTCCTTACCATCTTTCCCACCCTTATCAGGCGCATGTTCACCTCGCAAGAGATGGGGCGCGCCGTGGGCTGGTTTCCGCTCGTGGGCGTTGTGCTTGGCTTTGCGCTTTATGGCGTGAACTTTGCTGCGAACTTGCTCTTTCCGCAAAACGTTTCCGCTGCGATAACCCTCTTTGCATGGATTGCCTTCACGCGCTTCTTCCATCTCGATGGATTCATGGACTCTCTTGACGGCTTATTCGGCGGCTGGACTCCTGAACGTCGGCTCGAGATCATGAAAGACTCGCGCATGGGCGCGTTTGGGACGATTGGCGGCATCCTCGTTTTGTTGACAAAGTTTGCGGCTCTTTCTTCTTTGGATGTTTCAACTTCGCTCCGCACGTTCCCGTCCATTATGCTTGCAACCACACTGGGACGTTGGGCGTCTCCGCTCGTGATCTATGCCTTCCCCTACGCACGTGAAGATGGCTTGGGCATTGAAATGAAACGCAACGTAACCATTCGCGAGATCATCCTTGCGACTATTATTGCGGGTATTACATCCTGGTTGTTGCTCGGCTGGCTGGGTTTCGCCTTCATGGTCGGCGCTGCGCTGATTGCCTTTCTTACTGCCACCTATACCATGCGCCTTCTTCCCGGACTCACCGGCGACATCTACGGCTCGGTCACCACTCTTGTTGAAATGTTAGTCTTGGTTTCCTTTACTTCATCCTTCTTCATTTCGCATTAATCATCTGGTCTTCCATGAAACTTCTTTTCACCCGTCACGGTCAAACCGATTGGAACATTGCTCGCCGTTATCAAGGGCACAGCGATACAGCTTTAAATCAGGTTGGTATTCACCAGGCAGAGCAGCTTGCCAAACGGCTCTCTAAAGAAACCATCCATGCCATTTATTCCAGTGACCTTTCGCGGGCAATGGCTACAGCGCGAGCGGTCGCCGCCTTTCATCATATCGAACCACGCATGGATCCTCGTTGGAGAGAACTGTCCTTTGGCGACTGGGAAGGCATGACGTACGACGAAATGTCCGCACACTCACCAGACCTCTTTGATGCATGGATGAAAGACTCGCTGGCCGTATCCACTCCCAACGGTGAGACACACCTTCAACTCGCAGAAAAGGTGGAAGCCGCATTCAATGAGATCAAAACGAAACATAAAGAAGAAACCGTTCTCATTGTGGGTCACAGCGGCTCGATGCAATCCCTGCTCGCCCTCCTCCTTGGCGTGACTCTGAGCCGCTATTGGCAATTCCGCATATCGCAGGCTTCGCTTTCTGAGTTAACCGTGTATGAAGAGAGCGTCGTGTTGAATTTGTTTAACGATGTTTCGCATTTAACAGGCAAACCCGAATGAGCCGGATTACTCTCGTCCTCGGCGGTGCGCGCAGTGGAAAATCATCATATGCATTCAGACTCGCCGAAGAGACACGCGGATCGGTCACGTTCATTGCCACCGCACAGGCATATGACGATGAAATGTTCGTGCGGATCGAGAAACACAAAGCAGAACGCCCGGCAGATTGGGAAACACTTGAGCTTCCGCTCCATATCACGCCAATGGCTTCAAAGATAAAATCGGGCACGGTCATTCTCGATTGTGTCACGCTTTGGGTGACGAACCTATTAATGCAATATGTCAAAGACGACCTCGTGGACGAAATCCCTTTTATGCGGGCGGCTCAGGCTGAAACCGAGGGGTTATTGGCTGCAATTCGAGATGTCGCGCAGGAATGGTTGATCGTTTCAAATGAAGTTGGTTTGGGGCTTGTCCCGCCGTATCAGATGGGGCGGGTCTACCGCGATGGGTTGGGCTGGGTCAACCAACGTCTTGCAAAAGAAGCGGATAAAGTTGTCTTTATGGTGGCAGGCGTCCCGATGAATGTCAAAGGATAAAATCATATGAGTATGAAAGTCTGCAAAATGGACAAAACCAATGTCCATGTATTCAATCAATTCACGCGTACATTTACTGTTTCCTCAAAAGTTATATTGGATATGGCGCACGGCAGATTGACATGGGCGGTCACGCCGGTGGAGCCGTACGAAAAAGAAATCCCCATCGACGAGGTTGACCCTGCGGATTTCATCGGTAATGAAGACAAAGTAGTCTTTTTTGCCGATGTAGATGGCGCATTTGCCGGGCAGATAAAACTCATCACATGGTGGAACGGATATGCTTATATCGATGACCTGATCGTCAACCCGCAGGCAAGGGGTCAGGGTGTGGGGAAAGCCCTGATGGATGCGGCCGTTCGATGGTCCAGAGAGAGGCGCTTTCCTGGCATTATGCTCGAAACGCAGGATGATAACGCCGTTGCATGCAAGTTATACGACACCTGCGGGTTTGTTCTCGGCGGCTTCGATCAGTACACATTGAAAAATTTCAAACCAAATGAAACCGCATTATTCTGGTACCTGATTTTCTAAACAAATATGTTAAAGATCCAGGATCTCTCCGCTTCGTATCATGGACATCAGGTTTTGCATGATGTCTCATTTGAAATCAAGAACGGTGAAGTACTTGCGCTCATTGGTCCGAACGGCGCAGGCAAGTCCACCATTATTCGCGCCGCGAGCGGTGTGATTCCCTCTACCGGCTCGATCCGCACTAACGGTGACGATTTTCATTCGCTTGACCCGATGCAACGCGCAAGGTATGTTGCGGTTGTGCCTCAAGCGATTTCTTTACCGCCTGCGTTTACGGTTTGGGAAACGGTCTTGATGGGGCGTACGCCCTACCTTGGTTTTCTCGGCAACGCCTCTTCTCATGATGAGGAACTGGTGCGTAGCTCCCTGACCCGGGTCAACGCCTTGAGCTTGTCTGATCGGCGTGTGGGCGAACTTTCCGGTGGGGAGGCGCAAAGGGTTTTACTCGCCCGCGCCTTGTGTCAGTCCACACTGATCCTTCTGCTCGATGAGCCGACTGCCCATCTTGATTTGCAATACCAGGTCAGTTTGTTGGAGTTGATCCGCGAATTGGCGCACAAGGAAAATCTTGCTGTGTTGATTGCTTTACATGACCTCAACCTTGCTGCACGATATGCAGACCGTGTTGCTCTACTGGTCGGTGGAAGGTTAGATGCCATTGGCACACCGCGTGAAGTGTTTACTCCGGAGATCATCTCGAATGCGTATTGCCTGCCTGTCCAGGTGGTCGAGCACCCATACTCCAAATCGTTATTGGTGCTTCCCGGCGCTGCGCAGGATTAAAAAGCCTAAATCTACAATCTGGCAGAGTTGGTTGATCGTACTCGTCAGACAAATCCATAAAATTAACACGCATCTCTAACAAAGTGTTAACCCCACACCTGCTATAATAGCGCTTGCCACTACACAACGGCACAGGATGCCTGACACGCGAAACTCTGCGCGTGACGCCTCTGAAAGGCAGGTACACCATCATGATCTTTTTCAACCTCCCCCTCTTTCACCCTTAAGACAAGCCGCGTCTTTTGTTTTGCGCGAGCCGATATATTCTTTTCCCTTTGACTTTTCACGCCACTTGACCCTTGGCGTTTCTGGAAACTTAACATTATGACTCAACATCGAATCACCGACGACCTCGAAGCCTTGTTGGATGTTTTGCCTGCGAATATTCGCCATGCGGTCGAGAAGGCGAACAACAGCGACAAATTGCTTGAGGTGGTCATTGACCTAGGACGCATTCCAACCGCTCGCTTTGTTGACGGCGAGATTGCGCTGCTTAACACCGAGATCACTCGCGCCGAGATCGACCACATCACCGAACGCATCGGCACCTTTGACGCCGACAATCGCGCAGGCATGGAGCGCACGCTTCATCGTATCTCTGCCATTAAGAATCGACGCGGAGCCATTGTCGGTTTAACCTGCCGCGTGGGTCGCGCCGTGTATGGCACGGTGGATATCATTCAAGACCTGATCGAATCAGGTAAATCCGTTCTGATCCTTGGCCGCCCTGGTGTGGGCAAGACCACCCTTTTGCGTGAAGCTGCCCGCATCCTCGCAGAGAACAAGCGCGTGGTCATCGTCGATA
>CAZYLM010000090.1:8661-10554 GCA_964648645.1 uncultured Anaerolinea sp. | reverse complement strand
GTTTCAAGTAAACCAACGGTAATATTGGTAAATGCGTTTTCCGTTTCGTAATCTGCAATGGTAATAGCGCCAATGATTTCATGCCCTGCCAGAAGAGGAAACATCACAAATGATTTGGGGATACTGTTGTAATCATTGGTGGCTGCAAAATTTCGCCAGCTTTTTTCCGCGTCTCTGTTCACAACCCAGGACCTGCCGTGTCCGCGTATGGACAGCCGCATGCCTCTCTTGAATTTTTCCAAAGAGAAATATTCGGCAGAAAAGAAATTATTATTGCTGGAAAAATATTGTGCAACGATATTGTCCATGCCCTGATCGGCAATTGTGATGGCGATATTCTTCAGTTTGAGGATGTCCCGCAATCGTTCCCCTACGCTTCTGATTGCAGTGTTCAAGTCTCCGTGTTCGGTCAGGATTTGCCCGATATTGTTGATGATCTGCAATTCAGTGGCACGTTGCTCCGTCTCTTTCAGCAGGCGTTGAGTCTCATCGAAGAGACGCACGTTTTGAATTGCAGTGCCCATGTTGGATGAGATGGTTTCAAGCATGTCGATGGGCAGGTCGGTAAAGGCATCTTCTCTTTCATCGTCTGCGATGGTAATGCCGCCGATCACCTCCCCGCCTGATAAGAGGGGAAATGCGGCAAAAGATTTGGGGAACCCTAAAATTGCAAATTTGCGAATATATTTTTCAAGGTATTTTTCGCTGGTGTTGGCAACCCATGACTTACCTGCCCACCTTGCTGCAAAGCGTATCCCGAACTTGAAGTTTTCTGCGGTATCTTCATTGGGTTCAATTCGCTGTCCTTTATGATAGATATACTGGGCAAGTATGGAATCAACTTCTGGAGTGGATACAGCAATTGCGATACTTTGAACTTTAAGAATAGCTTGTAATCTTTCTCCTACATGCTCGATCGTACTTTGCAGTCCAAGACCTTCGGTTAGTGTTTGCCCGATGTTATTTATAATCTGAAGTTCAGCGGCACGCTGGTCTTTTTCTTTGGAGAGAAGCTGATTTTCAGAAGACAGGCGTGCAAGTTCTAACTCGTATCCGGCGAGTTTCTTCTCCAGCGCGCGGGTTTTGTCTGCGCCTGTGCTTTTTGAATTCTTTTTGGGAGTTGCCTTTGACTTCGTTTTTTTGGAAGATGAACTCGGTGGCATTTCCAACTTCCCTTCAAAGAGGAAATACGTTCAATCCATAGCGACTCTTGGCTTAATTGGACCAATTGTACCTTTATTCTTTTGAATTCTAGCCTTTTATCAGAACAATCTCTTGTTGGGGGTCGCCAATATACACAGCGCCTTTGTCTGTAAGCACAACGTCCTCTTCCAATCCGATATAACCTTGTGAGACAGCCAAACCGGGCTCTAACGTATACACTTGTCCATTCTCCAGTTTTTGGTTGGGCGAGTCACCATACTTCTCCCATTGCGGACCCAGCAACGCTCCGCCATCGTGTGCCACGCGTCCAAGTTGATGACCGAGCGCATACATATACTCCGGGTAACCGGAGTCGGTGACGATCTCGCGCGAGATGGTATCGATGTCATTACCGATCACCCCTGCTTTCATCGCCTCGCGGGATTTCTCTATCGCCGTGCGGACGGTGATAAATCCGCGTTGGACTTCGATGGGGGCTTCAGTCTCGCCTTCACGCAGCACATAAGCAACACGCTGAATATCAGAACAATATCCTTCGTACTTCACACCAAAGTCAAAGTGGATGACATGCCCTGGTTCAATACGGATGTCTGTAGGTCCATTGTGCCCTACGGGGGAGTTGGGACCGGAATTGACCGCCGGGTTGTTCTCGCGAGGCCAGGCATAACCAACGCCGTATTCTTTCATCAGGTTATGCATGTAATTGGCGACTTCGATCTCGGTCATGCC
>CAZYLM010000090.1:0-8561 GCA_964648645.1 uncultured Anaerolinea sp. | reverse complement strand
ATTTCAATGGCTTGGTTCACTTTTTCTTGGATGAGGAACATGTAGCCTCCAATTTATGAATTTGGGCTTGGGATTTTTGTGTTGCGCGGGTCTTTTACAAGGAATACCAGAATAACGATCATGATGGAAGATAAAATCGTGGAGATGATAAAAGTGGGAATAAAACCGGCGCTGTCCACGATCCAGCCGCCAAGAATTGGCGCGAAGATGGTTGCTGGAGCAGTGAGGGTTTGTGCAAGACCGATATAGATCGGACGTTCATGCTCGGTGCCAAAATCCACGGCCATTGTCATACTGTTGGTCCAAATCGAAACGTTCGCAACCCCTTCGAGTATGAAAATCGGATAGAACCAGATGGTCGACGTGGCATTCCATGCGAGGATGGCGCTAAGTGCAGCTGCAACGGCGCCAATGATCAGCATCAGGCGGTGGCCAACTCTATCCCCGATCCATCCCATGCCCATATTTGCCACTGTCTGTGAGATGGTGAGGGTTGCAGTTAAATACCCTGCAACGACTTCGTTCATATTGAACCCTCGAAGCGCATAGATGATGTAGAAGGCAAACCCCATGGTGGCAAACTGGGAGATGATGCGCACACCAAGGAACCAATTGAAATTCGAGTCCCGGCTCAAGACACGTTTGGCATCGAACCAAAAATGGGATTTTTCCTCCGGGATGACCTTCTCGGTATCCTCGGGTTCGCGTGTGGCTGCCAGCGCAAACCAGCTTGTGGTGAAGAAAATGCTGGCAAAAAGAAAACATGCGATAAAGTCATATGGATAGTCGATATAGCTTAGGAGATATCCGGCGGCGATGGCAGAACCGCTGATGAACAGGTTTGCAAGCCCTGCTTGCATCCCAAAGAACGTTCCACGCGAATCGGGTGGGAAGATTTTCGAGATCATGGATATCCAGGCGTTGGCAGTGATTCCGCCGCCTAGCCCTTGCCATATCAGGCAGAGGAACGTCAAAAACAAGCCCGCGTTAGGTCCGATCCGTTTGACCAGTAAGGCAACGATTACTAATGCCAGGAATGGGATTCTCTCGTGGATGGTGGAAAGCAATACTGTCCGCTTATACGACCTAAGGCGGGATACGTGTCCGGCAGTGAATAACTGGGGCAGCAACCAGCCCGCTGAGTGGATGGCAGGAACAAGTCCGATCAGCGTTGCGGAGTTAGTCATTGTTGCTACGAATAGAGGAAGGATGGTCCCAAAGGAAACAAAACCGATTGCCATCCCAAACATGGCGCCGTCAGCCAGGTTTGCAGTCAAATTGTGCTTTAGGTTCTGTCGGACTTCTTTTTCAAGAGGGGAGAGCATGCAGTGGATTTTACCTTATGGCATTTTTCACCCTTGACAAACCCGCCTGGAATAGTCTAAAATAAAAACGAACGTTCGTTCATTTTTGAAGAAGGATATTATGCCTGTCAAAGAGAAGGAAAGCCAGACCAAAGGGGAGACCACCCGCCTTGCCATCGAAGATGCCGCAATTCAGCTATTCATGGAGCATGGCTATCACGCTACATCCATGCGGCAGATCTCCGAACACGCCAACCTCGCATTGGGGGGCATCTACAATCATTTCTCCAGCAAGGAGGATATCTTCGAAGCCATTATTGTGGATAAACATCCGTACCGTAAGCTCGTACCTTTGATCCTTGAAGCAGAAGGGGAGACGATGGAGGAGTTCCTTACCCATGCTGCGCGTATTGTCATCAAGGAGTTGAGCTCTCAACCTTACTACATCAAACTGATGATGATCGAGATCGCCGAGTTTAACGGCGCTCACGGGGTGGTGCTTATTAAGGAAATCGCCCCCAAATTGCTGCCGATCTTTGAGCGCATCACAAAAACTCGCAAGAACCTGCGCGTCTCGAATCCGGTATTTTTAATGCGAACTTTCATTGGCATGGTCATTTCATACATGTTCACGGATATGCTGATGTCCAATTCCGTATTGGACAAATTGATGCCGAAAAATCCCATCGATGCCTATGTGGATTTATACATGCATGGCATCATCAAGGAGACGGCCGTATGAGGTCACGTTTATTTTCCATCATTCGCAAGGAATTCATCCAAATTCTGCGCGACCCCCGCACGTTGGTGTTGATTATCCTCATGCCCATCATGCAGTTGTTCCTGCTGGGTTATGCTGCTACAACGGATGTGAAGAACATCTCGATGGCGGTTTGGGACCAAAGCCATTCGCCGCAATCTCGCGCGTTGCTTGATGCCTTCCGGGTGGCTAATTACTTCAGCATCGATTACATGATCGGCTCTGAGGAAGAATACCGAGGCTTGATCGAGTCGGGAAAGATCCGAGCGGCACTGATCATCCCACCGGATTATGAAGTTAGACTGTTGGAAGGCAAGGCGCAGGTTGCCCTCGTCCTGGATGGTTCGGATGCCACAGTGGGAGGCACGGCTCTTTCTGTTGCCAAGTTGATCGGGCAATCCTATGCCACCAAGATCCTGACGGAGCAAAACGCATTGACAGGCAGGCCAACCGCTTTCACTCCGCCGCTCGATGTCCGCACCCAAGTTTGGTACAACCCCGACCTGATCGCCGCTTATTTTAATGTCCCCGGCGTGATCGGCATGATCCTGTATTTCATCACGGCCTTGTTAACAGCCTCTGCCATTGTCCGTGAACGCGAGCGCGGTACGATCGAACAGCTTATTGTTACGCCCATCCGATCGTGGGAATTGGTGGTTGGAAAGATCCTGCCGTATGCCATCCTTGCGTTTATTGACACTTTGGAAATCCTGGTCATTGGGCATTGGTGGTTTGGAGTACCCGTCCGTGGCGATGTTGGTTTGATCTTCCTGCTTTCGGGGTTGTTCGTTATTTCCAGCCTTGGCATTGGGTTGTTCGCTTCCACGATCGCAAACACCCAACAGGAAGCCTTCATCACAGTCATGGTTACGATGCTACCGAGCATCTTCCTTTCCGGGTTTTTCTTCCCGATTGCGGCCATGCCGGAATTTTTGCAGTGGGTGTCTGCCATTGTTCCATTGCGCTATTATCTTGTCATCATTCGTGCTTTGTTACTCAAGGGGGTTGGAGTGGCTGCGTTACAAAATGAGATCATTGCATTATCTATATTTGCTGTTGTCATCATGGGAGCAGCAGCACTTCGCTTCAAGAAACGTCTCGATTAATACTTCCATAAGGAGTTTATTATGCAACCCAAATTACCCCCTCTTCCCGTTCGCATTGTAGTCGCGCTTGTAGTCATTGGCACACTCGCCTATTTTGGAATTCGCTCCCTTTCTCAAGACGGTAACGGCGGACTTGCCGCTTCCGGTACGATCGAAGCTGCCGTGGTCAACGTCTCCCCGGAGATCGCTGGCAAAGTGACCGATGTACATGCTGTGGAAGGCGAATCGATAACAAAGGATCAGGCGCTTCTTAACCTGGACCCAAGTCTGCTCGATGCTCAACAAGCCGTCGCCGCAGCTGCGGTTGACTCTGCCACTGCCGCCCTGGCCGCTGCCCAAACCAAATATGACCAGGCTCTCGAAACCGCTTTGGCTGCTCAAGCCACACAACGTTCAAAAGACTGGCAAACATCCGCCCCCAGTGAGTTTGATCAACCGAATTGGTACATCGATCACGGTCAGCAGGTCGCTTCTGCCCAGGTCGAGCTTGAGGCTGCCAAGACTGAGATCGACTCTGCTGTTGAAAATCTTGACCGGGTCATCAACGACTTGAAGAATTCTGAGTTCCTTAAGACTGAACAAGAACTTGCCGATGCGCGCGCTGCTTTTGTCATCGCCCAACAGGTGAAAGACCAGGCTTCCAGCGCTACGGATAATAACGGCTTGACCGATGCTGCGCAGGATTATTATGACGACGTGCTTACCCGTCTTGATGATGCTGAAGAGGCTTATAACGATCTAATGAACAGCGATGAAGCGGATGATGTCCGCTACGCGCGTGGACAGGTTCTTGTAGCCCGGCAGCGTTACGATGCCGCGTATGCCCGACTGTTGACCCTGCAAACCGGTGCCGACTCCCCGGCAGTCATCAACACCGCGAAGGAATTGGATAAGGCGAAGAGTGCACTGTCGCAGGCTGAAGCAAACCTCGCCTTGATCGAGGCGCAAATCGCCAAGCTCACAGTGCACGCTCCCTTGGATGGTGTCATTCTGACCCGTAACGTAGAGCCCGGTGAATTCGTCCAGCCTGGTGCGATCGCCATGACCATGGCTGACCTTTCGAACCTTACCATCACAGTATATGTTCCGGAAGATCGTTTGGTCATCTCTGTCGGTCAGGCGGCTGAAGTAAAAGTTGATTCGTATCCCGATATGACATTCAACGCCACCGTCATTTATGTCGCCGACCAGGCTGAGTTCACACCACGTAATGTACAAACCGTGGAAGGGCGCAGCGCTACGTTGTATGCGGTTAAGTTGAGCGTACAAGACCCCGAGGGCAAATTAAAGATCGGCATGCCTGCGGATGTGACTTTCAAGTAAAAATAAATTGGGGCAAAGACCCACTTGCCCCAATTTATTTTTACTGATATATGGTCATGTGTCAGATGATCCCGGTCCTACGGAAATGATATGGAATACTTGGTGCAAGCATCTGGATTAAAAAAATATTTCGGTACCACGCGCGCTGTGGATGGTGTTGAGCTGCAAATCTCCAGTGGCGAGATCTATGGACTCGTTGGCTCGGATGGCGCAGGCAAAACGACCGCCATGCGCTTGCTTGTAGGAGCGCTGTTGCCCGATGCCGGAGAGGTTTCGATCTGCGGATTCAATGTGTTGAAGCAAACGGAACAGGCCCGGTCTATGATCGGTTATCTCTCTCAGCGCTTCTCCATGTATGAAGACCTGACCGTGTTGGAAAACATCCGCTTTTTTGCCGAAGTGCGCGGGCTTTCCTCCACCGAGTGGCGGCCGCGTTCTCTGGAAATTCTTGAATTTGTCGGGCTCGATAAATTCAAAGATCGCCGGGCCGGTCAGCTCTCCGGCGGCATGAAGCAGAAACTCGGGCTTGCCTCAGCGCTGGTAACTCGTCCGCGTTTGTTGCTGCTTGACGAACCTACAACCGGCGTAGACCCTGTCACGCGCCAGGATTTCTGGCAATTGGTGATTAAACTGGTTGGTTCAAATGAAGGCGATGGCGTTTCCGTGATTATCTCAACCCCATACATGGATGAAGCTTCTCGTTGCCACCGTGTGGGCTTTATGAAGAATGGGCGCATCATCGCTGAGGACACCCCGTCTAATTTGCGCTCAATCTTGAACGGACGCATCCTCGAATTACGCGGCTCGCCGTTGGATGTTCTGCGTCATGCCGCTCACAAAGATGAAGATGTTGAGGATGTCCAAGCCTTCGGCGACCGCCTGCATATCCGTGTGCGGGATAATAAGGCAAAGCCTGTGCTGCACCGTTTGAAAACGGAGATCAAGTCTGCGGGTGGGCATGTGGATGAACTCCGTATGGTGCCGCCTGTTTTGGAAGATGTATTTATCGCTCTATCTGAAGATAAAGCGTACCCTGCTGTATCGGTTCAATGAAAGGAAACCTATCATGATTAACTTGGATTTTGGTGTATTGATCGATCGCCCTGTGAAAGATGTTTTTGCCTTCGTTGCCAACCCCAATAATATGGCGAAGTGGAATTCGGCGGTAGTGAGCTTGGAACAAGTTTCACCGGGTGTTGTAGGTGTTGGCACAAAATTCAAAAGTGTTGGCGAAATGATGGGACGCCGTATCGAAGGCGAGATGCAAATCACTGCTTACGAACCGGATACCAAATGCGGCTTTCAAGTAAATGCCGGACCAATGAAAGTTGATCTAACTATGACCTTTAAAACCGTTGGCACGGGTACGAAAGTCAGCCTGAATGCCCAGGGCAACCCTGGTGGCTTATTCAAACTTGCCGAGGGCGTCATGGCGGGTCAGGTCAAATCAATGATGGAAGGCAACCTTGCCCGTCTCAAGTCTGCGCTGGAAGGAGCGTAAATGTCGCTGCCAGTAATATATGTTGAGAATCTAACGCGCCGATTCGGTAATTTCGTCGCGGTGGATCATATCAACTTTGAGGTGAATGCCGGGGAAGTGGTTGGCTATCTCGGACCCAATGGTTCGGGCAAGACCACGACCATTCGTATGCTGCTTGGTCTTCTTGCGCCCAGCGAAGGCGAAGCGACAGTGCTTGGATATGATGTCGTCCGCCAGAGTGAGGAAGTCCGCGCGCGAGTAGGATATATGTCGCAGAAGTTTGCAATCTATGATGACCTTACCACGCTGGAAAATTTGACTTTCTATGGCGGCGTATATGGTATTACCGACCCTGCCCGCATCAAGGAGACCTTGAAATTGGTCGGTCTCACTGGTCATGATACTACGCTGACAAGGGACCTCTCCACCGGCTGGCGTCAACGTTTATCGCTGGGGATTGCATTAGTCCATAGTCCGAAGTTGCTATTTCTCGATGAACCCACTTCCGGTGTTGACCCGACTGCCCGCCGCGCGTTTTGGGATTTGATCTATGAACTCGCCGAAAGTGGCGTGACCATTCTCGTCACCACCCATTACATGGATGAAGCCGAATACTGCGAGCGGGTGGGCGTGATGCGTGACGGCAGGTTGCTGGCGATGGATACGCCCACTAATTTGAAGAAATCCATTATCAAGGGCGATGTGTGGGAAGTATTTGCGCATCCGCTCGAGCAGGGGTTGGAAGCCCTGCATGGCGTGGGCGGCGTGGACCGTGTCGGGTTGGCAGGCGACCACCTGCGGATCATCAGCTCAAACGTCAAGGAAGAGGCGTTGCAAAATCTCTTGAAGAGAAAAAAAATTCAGGTTGAAAAGATCGAGAGAGGGGAACCAACATTAGAGGATGTTTTCCTTGCGTTGGCTAGATAAATAATTGAGACACGGCATCGCCGTGTCTCAATAGGTTAACTTTCGGGGGTGACGATCGCCATGATGAGGTATGCGATCAGCATCGCGCCGTTGAAGGCGAAAAATCCCAGCACGAACATTAAGCGGATCACAGTGGGGTCGATGTTGAGATAGTCTCCGAGACCGGCACACACGCCTGCGATCATGCGGTTGGATTTGCTCCGCGTGAGGGCTTTGACTTCGTTCATTGTTAGCTCCTTTCGTTTTTTTACACCATTCTTTACGCGGGAAAACGAAAAGAGTTGCAGATTATTTGTATTTTTTTCCTTCGAGATAATTGGCTATGGAGGCGTAAAGAAGAAAGATTCCCAGCAAAATGAAGAGGGCAGCTTGTAACCCCAGCCATTTCAGTTGCCATAACCCAAACCCCGCGAAGACCACACCGACCAGGCCGTAAAATGTCGCGTTTCGCATATAGACCGAGCCGATGCGTTTGGATTGAAAGAGGTTTCTTGCTGTGAGCTGTTCCAGCTTGTGCACTTCATCTTCATGCCGGTGCTTACATGCCACAACATCATCCACAACGGCGGCGCAGTCGGAACACAGCCCACGCTGGCAATATTTACATGTTCCAATGGCAGGCTGGTTGCGATGATAGTAGCAGTTCATTGTCTCCTCATTCGAATATTATAGCCATTAAGCATTAACGACCGGGTGCCTGAGAACCGTCTTCATTTTATCAGGTGCGGACTTGCGGGGATCGCTCAGGTAAATTTCGTGGTGCTTTCCGCCGATCGGACCTACAGCATCTTTCAACCCATTTTCTGCCATGAATTCCTTCATACGGTCAATCGTGACGGGTTCAGTGATGTATGGTCCGATATGCATGGTTTGTACGCACAAGCCCTCTTCAAAGTGTTCCAGCCGCGCTTTGTTGAGCATCTCGCTGCCACCTTTTTTCTTGCGGATTTGCTCACGCGCCTCCTCGAATATCTCAGATGTGACGATGCCTGGTTGCATGATCATCAGCGTATAGAACCAGTTATCTTTGACGGTGATATCAAAGAAGCCATCTTCCACCCACCACAATCCTTCCAGCGCCATGACGGGATAATCGATGGAATTCGTTTTACGCTTTTTGAACATGAATTTGAGCGTGTACGACAGGCTGTATAAAGCCTCGGTGGCTTGGGCAAAAGAAGGGGACTTGCCCGGTTCGGAACCCTTCTCGATGGCGCCGTCGATCATTGCAAACTGCAAGTTCGGTACTTGCACGGCTTCGATTTTCTTTGCTGAAGGTTGGTAGAGCGGTTTGTATTGTTTTTTCAAGTCTAGAATTTTCATGCCTGCCTCCCTGCACATGGTAGCACGTGCGTTCTAATAATTCAAGGATGTCATCTGTCACCTTTACGGATCACATCCTTCCCGTACTTATCTTGGAGTTCGTCCACCACCTCTTGCAATTTACGGGATTTTTCGCTTCCAACGTCCCATAAGCTGAGTTGCCGCACCGGGGCTCCGATTCCGCTGACGCCGACTCCAAGCAGCCGAACGGCTTGATTTGGTTTGCGGACGACACCCATCAGCTTGACAGCGGCGCGGTAGATCTCATCCTCGTTGTCGGTGGATGTTGGTAATGTGACCTGCCGGGTCAGGGTGGTGAAATCGGGCCAGCGGATTTT
>CAZYLM010000089.1:0-10652 GCA_964648645.1 uncultured Anaerolinea sp. | reverse complement strand
TCCGCGTCCTGTGTGCTCTTAAAACAAACTCACCCACGAAACCTTAATTTCGGGGTGAGTCATGTTTATTAGATGCACCCACTCAACTCAATTGCCCGCGGATCACGCCCAAAGGCGAGACGCTTCGCCCAGGTGCTAGGGAAATTTCGCAAAGCGTGCGTATCCATCATTACAGGTTTACCAACTCGCCAACCCGCCGCCTCAAGATTCCCGCGGATGCGTTCCGCGCCGTCTCCGAGAGACCAGCCGTGTTCGGATAACGCGCCTCCGTTCAAGCGGACTTCGAGCCTGGCACCCGTAACCAAAATGGATTCGAGTCCGCAGAAGAAGTCTGAGGCACCATTGAGCAGGCTGCTCAGCAAACTGCCCCATGGAAAGTTGACCGTGACATGTGAGAACAATCCGCTCAGTTCATTTGGCAAAGATTGCGCATTGGCAATGATGTATAACAAGTTTGGCAAACCGGCGCGTGAATATTCGTGCAGATTCTCACGGCACGAGTCTACGCCGATGACGAATCGGCTCGGGAAAGCCTCAGCGTAACTCAAGGCAAATTTGCCGTCACCCGTTCCCAAGTCCAGCATGATGCAATTATAGTTCGCGAGCCGCGCGTTGAAATCAGTCAAATCCAAAGTATGGGACGTTTTGCCCCGAATTGTTTCCATTTGAAACCTCCAATTTGTCGAATTGAGAAAGAGCGACAAATTGGAGCGGGGCGGCGCGCGAGCGCGCTTAAATGCAAATAGACGGTTCCATGGTCGTCAGGCACCGTCGAGGTCATCGGGTGTAGGTTTTTTGAGAGTTAGGGGAAAGGCAGGGCGCGCCAGCGGGGCGCGGAATAAAGATTAGCAGGGAGGACGGGCGGTGTTCATGAAAACATTTTAACAGTCGTCAAAATGATTGAATATTAGAGAATGATAGGAATCAGTTTGACAACCCGACGGTTCTTTTACACATGAAAGTGCCCGTCCACCGTACGCACGATTTCAGATGTATAATTTGAACAGCATAACGAATTGATCCAAGGAGAAAAATCCATGCGTAGAATGTTCGGCTTTCTGATCGGCATCTTCACCGGAGCGTTGGTGGGCTCTGTACTCGCCTTGCTGCTTGCCCCCGAATCCGGTGAAACCCTGCGCGGGCAGATCCGCGACCGCGGACAGAACTTCCTCAACGATATCCGCCACTCGGCGGACGCGCGCCGCATCGAATTGCGCGGCAGGCTGGAATCGCTCAGAGCACCGAGAGAAGAATTCTAAGTTGGCAAGTTTTTAGACCGAGTGACCAACTCGTAAAATTCCCCCACCCTTTTCATATTCGCTCCATACTCCGCCCGTGCGGAGATGATATTTGTATTCAGACCTGCGGCTTCGGTTCGCAGGTCTTCTCGTTCCAGACCTAAAAGTATGGCATCGGCGATGGACAGCGGATTGGTGGAGTCGAACAACAACCCGTTCTGCCCATGCGTGATCCACTCGCGAATGGACTCAAGATCGCCAGCCACAGGGAAACATCCACAAGCCATGGCTTCGAGCAGAGAGTTCGGCGTACCGTCATGGATGCTGGGAGAAACCACGATCTGCGCGCCGCGAAAAACATCACCCATTTCTTCGTAAGGGAAAGCAGGCAATAACTCCACCGCATTTTCTATTCCCAATTCTTTTACCCAGCCCAGCGCCTGCGGTTCGTTTCGCATCCCCGTACATAAAAATTTTGCATCCGGCCTCTTAGCCAACACAAGGGGAATCGCCCTAAAGAACGAATCGTTCCGCACATACGGGCGGACACCACGCGGGTTGATGATGATGGGATTCTTTGTCAGCTCCCTGGGCGGATAAAAAATATCGCCTCGGACTCCGCCGTTGCCGGGCGCGACCAAAGTAGGTTTATCGGCACTCAAGCCCCACTCACGGGCAAGCCGCACATCGCGCTCTGTGTCTGCATGTAATCCATCCACAGATTTCAAAACTTTGCGCGTGTAATATCTCATCAGCGGCGTAGAAGGGGCGTGAAGGGTGAAGTCGTTACCCCAGATGGAGACGAGAAACAGGGGGCGATCGACGAGGTATGGCAAAGCGGAAGCTGCGAACATCCCTTCATAGGGGATGCGCAGGGCATGGATGATATCAGGCTTAATTTCTTCGATAAATCGGCGTAACTTGCGCGCGGCCGCGGGGATGGTCGCGGGCCCGAACCATTGTCGGATTTGGGTGCGCAGGCCCAAAGTCCGCGAGGAGGCGCTGGAGGGAGCCGATGTCCGTTTTTTGACGGCACTGAAAGCAACAGGGGTAAACTCCAGCCGCACCACGGGAAAATCCATTTCATCCGACTCGAAGGTGGACGCGATGAAAATCTCGTCCCCATGTTGGGCAAAGTAACGCATCCAATTGCGGGAGATGGGCGAACGAGCGTCTGTGACAAAGAGCAGGCGCATGGGGTGATTATACTCAGCCGTCCCAAATACCGGGAAATTGTCATCTACTTTGTAGTATATTTAAGCCATGAGCGCAGGTCGCATATTGATCGTAGAAGACAATATGGATACTTATGAACTCGTGAAGTTCATCCTCGAAAGGAACGGTTTCGAGACTTTCCTTGCCATGAACGGCAGGGACGGCGTGAACGCCGCTGCCAAACAAAAACCGGACCTGATCATCATGGACCTTTCGATGCCAGAAATGGACGGCTGGACGGCAACCCGTCTGATCAAGGGCAACCTTCAAACATCCGCCATTCCACTGATCGCGCTCACCGCCCATGCCCTTCCCAACGACCGTAAACGAGCCATCGATGCCGGGTGCGATGAGTACATCACCAAGCCGATGGATCTGCTCGACCTGCTCGAAACAGTGAACGACTGGATGCAAAAAGGGAAAGCCATTACCGGGTAATTTTTCAAGTCAATGGCCTGCTTCAAGATCGTTTCGGGGCAAGCCAATACTTTCAATCAAGAGGTAATAAGAATGAAACAAATTTGTGTCGTCGGCGTGGGGTACGTCGGTCTTGTAACCGCTGCCTGCTTTGCCGACCTGGGAAACCGCGTAACTGCGCTGGACGTCAACGAGGAACGCATTGCAAATCTCAAAAAGGGTATTATGCCCATATACGAACCGGGTTTGGATGAACTCGTCAAACGCAATGTGAAGGCGGGACGCATCACCTTCACTACATCGTATGCCGAGGCATTGAAAGGCGCAGAGTATGCCTTCATCGCGGTGGGAACCCCCTCCGGTTCGGATGGTTCAGCGGATTTGCAGTATGTTGCTGCGGCTGCAACATCCATTGCGAAGAACATGACTGCGCCGCTGGTTCTCATCAACAAATCCACGGTTCCGATCGGAACCGGTGACTGGGTTGCCGATATTGTGAAAGGTGCCCAGCCCAAACCGATGGATTTTGCAGTCGTTTCATGTCCTGAATTTTTGCGTGAAGGTTCTGCCATCGGCGACTTTATGAATCCGCATCGAACCGTCATCGGCTCGCTTGACCGCGATGCCGCCAACAAAGTCGCTCAACTGCACCTGCCCTTACGTGCGCCCATTGTCATCACAGACCTGCGCACAGCGGAAATGATCAAGTACGCCAGTAATGCCTTCCTTGCAACAAAGATTTCCTTCATTAATGAACTTGCCGACCTGTGCGAACGTGTTGGCGCAGATGTGAAGGAAGTGGCGGCAGGTATGGGCTATGATGCCCGTATCGGGCGTCATTTCTTGGATGCCGGCCTCGGCTGGGGCGGTTCGTGCTTCCCCAAGGATGTGGAGGCGCTTGCCTTCATGGCAAAGGAGAAGGGGCTCGAACCGAAGATCCTCAACAGCGTGATGGATGTCAATTATGACCGCCGCAAGGAAGCTGTTAAGACCGTGGAGCAGATGTTGGGAGGCAGCCTCAAAGGTAAGACCATCGGACTACTAGGGCTGGCATTCAAACCCAACACGGACGACATGCGTGACGCGCCAGCCATCGATATCTCTGAGGAATTGATCGAGGCAGGGGCGAGAGTCCATGCTTACGACCCGGTCGCCATGGACGTGGCGCGTCCCATCCTCCCAGCGGTGGAAATGTTCGAAGAGCCATATGCAATGGCAAAGGGCTGCGACGCACTGATGGTTATCACCGAATGGAACGAATTCAAGCAACTCGACCTTGATAAGGTGAAAAGCCTGCTCAAATCCCCCGTTATTTACGATGGGCGTAACATCTACGAACCCGGGCGGATGAAGGAAATGGGCTTTAACTATCGGGCAATTGGCAGATAAGTGCATAGTATGTTAGTTTGTTAGTCGGATGGTCAGTTTCTCTGACCATCCGACTATTTGACTACAAGATTACAAGACTACAAGACTACATGACCAACACTCCCCCTGTTTGTAATTACGAAGGCTCCGACTACCAGAAATCCTTTTGGGAGCAGGGTGGGCGGGCATATGAAGACCAGGCTGAAGCCATAGCCCTGAGGCGCATGCTCCCCAAAACCGGAAAACTGATGCTTGAACTTGGTGCAGGTGCGGGACGCAACACGCCGCGATATGCCGGCTTCGAACGCATTGTGGTATTGGATTATTCGACAACCCAACTTGCGCAAGCACAAGAAAGACTCGGCAAGTCTGACAAATATATCTATGTTGCAGCGGACGTATACCGCCTGCCTTTCAAAAATGGGTTATTCGACGCCGCGACGATGATCCGCGTGCTGCACCACATGGCCGATGCGCCCAAGGCTCTGGCGAAGATTAAGTCCACGCTGCAACCCGGCGCGATCTTCATCCTCGAATTTGCGAATAAACTCAACCTCAAGGCGATTCTCCGGTATTGGCTCGGAAAACAGTCATGGAGTCCGTTCACGTTGGAGCCGGTTGAATTCGTCGAATTGAACTTCGATTTTCATCCGAGGGCGATCCGCCAATGGCTGGGCGGATTGGGTTTCTCCATTGATAAGATGTTGACCGTCTCGCACTTCCGCCTTGGGCTATTGAAACGAATTGTCCCGGCAAAACTTCTTGCCACTGTAGACGGTATCTTTCAGCCGACCGGGGCGCTCTTTCAATTTACACCGAGCGTGTTTGTAAAGGCGGCACTACCGGGCAGCGCTGATTCAGCCATTCCCGCCAATATCATCGAACTCTTCAAATGTCCCGACTGCGGTCACGAAAATCTATTACCGAAGGAAGGTCATCTTGCCTGCGCATCGTGTCGAGCGAAATGGTCTGTGAGCAACGGTATCCATGATTTCAGAGAGCGGATGAAAGAATAGTCCATTCCTAACCCACCATGAACGAAACGACAAAGAATGAGATCCCATCCGGCTTTATAACCTTGCTCTTCGGCAGTATTACAGCAGCGGTTACCCACTGGTTAATCCTTGCTTTGAGGATTCCGGTACTGGACGCCTTCCCTGATTGGAAATACAAGCTTCAACCGATTCCTGTCTTCCATACATGGATCGCTCTGGCATTTATCGTGTTTATCGCCGCAATCATCGTTTCTTTCAGCAGGCTGGACTATCGGGTCAAGCTTGCCGCTCTTATATTTATGGGTACGGCACTTCAATTCAGCTTTGCCTACTCCAAAGGTCATGGGCTCGACGGGATACGCGATAGAATGGTCACATTGGGTCATGGTGAGTTTGCGAACGTCGCCGCCGAACAAACCGATACATTATCCGCCCTGCGAAATTACGAGACTCTGGCAAAAAAGAAACTATATGGTCACATCCCCAGCAAACCGCCCGGCACCCTGCTTTTTTACATGTTGACGGAAAGGGTCTCTCATGCGTTCTGGCACGGCTCGACAACCATTGAGCGCGGCGGTGATCTTCGCACTTTTGCCAGCGTTACCTGGCCTATTGTTTCGTATCTCGTCCTCATCCCACTCTTCTTCCTTGCACGAGAGATAACCGGGAAGGTCGAGACGGCAATCCTCTCATGCCTGACTTATATTGCCGTCCCGTCCGTCACCCTGATCACACTGCACACCGACCAGGTGATCTATCCCTTTCTTGCTGTTCTTTCCGTTTTGATGGCGGTATTCGCAGTCCGAAGGGATAATTTCTGGCTGGCAATCTTATGCGGAATCTCAATTTATATTGCGGTTTACTTTTCATTTGGTCTTGCTGTTATTGCCTTTCTTTTTCCCCTTCCTCTCTTTTTCATGACCAGCAATAAAGCGTCTCTTTCTTTCGCTTCGATTTTGAAGTCGATCGGAGGCATTGCCGCAGGGTCGATACTTACCGACAGACTGGCAGCCATTGCACTGAATTATGATATCTTTCTGCGTTATAACATGGCGATCGAGCACCACGCAAATTGGAAAGCCTGGGAGAATACCCTGGGAACGGTCCTGCGCTTTGGTTTGACCAATATTGCAGAGTTTTCCGCCTGGATCGGCCTTCCGCTTGCCGCCTTATTCTTTGTTTGCCTCAGTATTGCCATTCATCAATTCATTGTCCGAAAGCCAGGACCTACCTCCATTTATAACGCTGCCCTGGCGGGGATTTTTTTCTTCCTGCTTGCGTTCGGAAAGACGAAAGGCGAAACCGCTCGTTTGTGGATCTTTCTCGTTCCGTTCATCTGCATTGGTACGGCAAACTTCATTCAAACCCGAAATTGGACGAATCGAAACAAGCTGTTATTCACAGTTGTAATGCTTTTTCTCGAATTCGGGACAACGTACTTCACCTTGCACTACCAGGATTTCAGCTAATCCCCAAAGCCAGCTCATTCCTTCATCAGCGGCAGGAGGACGAAGAACGTGCTCCCGGGAAGTTTTTCCTCATCGCGTCCGGGACTCTCAACCCAGATCTTTCCCTGCAAAGCACGGACGATACCCGCCGCAATGGCAAGCCCTAACCCTGCCCCCCCTCCTTTGAAGTTCGTCCGACCTGATGAATGCAATTGCACCTCCCCCATTTGATACAACTTATCGAAAATTACCTTGTGGTGTTCCGGATCGATTCCGATGCCGGTATCCTTGATCGCGATCTCTGCCATCCCGCCGCGGATCGGGTCATCCACCACACGTGCGGAAATATAGATCGAGCCTCCATCGGGTGTGAACTTAACCGCATTGACAATCAATTGATCGAGCGCCTTCTTCAATAGTTCGGAATCCGCCCACAACAGGGGAATCGTTTTGATGGAGTCGTCCAAGGTCAATGCCAGGCGGCGAGCCGCAAGATCGTCCACATAATCCTTCAGGATGATCTTCAAGATTAAACCAAGCCCCACCGGTTCATAATGAGGTGTGATGGTCTGGCTTTCGAGGCGCACCATATCCAACATACTGTTGACGATCTGATGCAGGCGGTTCGTTCCGCGCTGTACGCCCTGGATCGCCTCGAGTAATGAAGGGTTCGACTGGATCGTCGAGTCGTTGAGCAGCATGCCAATAAAGCCTTTTACCACCGTCAGTGGAGTCCGGAGTTCATGTGCCGCCACCTGGATGAACGCGGATTTGTTCTTGTCGTGCTTTTCCAATTTCTGATAGGCTTTGTTCAGCTCCTCCACCCGTTCTGAAACCATACGCTCCATCATCTGATTAATACCTGTGACTTCATGATAGAGACGCGCGTTTTCGAGTGTGATGGTCGCCTGCTGTGCGAACGTGACGGCGAGGAGACCATCGTCTTGAGTGAAGAGCCCCTGTGCGCGACATACCAGGAGGATCCCAACCACATTATCCTTCGAATACAAAGGCACACCCATCCAAGCCTTATCGCGCGGGAGCCAATCGGGTTGGGTCCAGTCCTCCATGCTGGCAATATCGTTGATAAACAAAGTCTCCCCCTTACGGGTAACAACAGTATATAGATTGCTTCCCTTGAAACCAAGTCGGAAAGCAGACATATCCGCACCTGGAGGCATCCCCCGATACGCCTCAATTTGAGGCACACTATTGACATCCTCAAGATAAAAGATGCCCCGGTCATATGGAAGAACCTGGCTTAATTGCTCGAGGATCTGGTCTGGAAGCTGCTCTGCATTTTTCAACGAGGATAATTGGCGCATGGAACGTGCAAGCGCCTCGGCGCCCTGGCGTCGATTATGTTCGGATGAATACAATTGGGCGTTCTCACTGGCGGTTCTCTCCGCCACATCCCGCGCGCGGCTGAGTTCCTGCGCCCGTTCGCGCGCCTCACCTAATAATCGCTCCACTTCATGCTGAGCCTTCTCGCGCTGGGTCACAAGCTTTACCCGCAACAACGCGCTCGAAAGCAGATTGCGCACCCGCACATACACATCCCAGTCGTCGGGTCCCAACTCAGCCCACATGAAACCGAAGCGGTTGCCCGCCAGCGAAAGTGGCATGACCACGGCATCGTGACGCTTATCCTGGCTCGTCTCTTCGCGCGGAGTGAGTTGTCCCGCCTCAAACCTCGTTCGGTCGTTCAGCATGGCAAATCCGCTTTCATCGTACTGCATCAATAGCCGATAATATTGCGGAGGTTTGGAACTTGGGCCCTCCGCCTCGTCATAATACATGACATACCATTTCCCGATTCCAAGGTTCGGAAAGTGCATGGAAATCGCATCACCAATGGCATCAAGGCTCACTGCGGAAGCCATGGAAAAGCTGAAATTATTGAGCAGTTCCTCCTGCTTGACAATTTGGAGTCTGCGATATGCCTGCGCACGCTGCGAAAGTTCGCCCGCCAGCATGCGCGCCTGCTGAAAGAGGTTTTCTGCATATAACATGGTGGTATTGCTGGAAATACCGCCAAGCGCATACCGCCGAAATGTTGAAAGCACGTTCTGCCATGTATTGAAATCATGGCCATGCTTTTCAAGAACTCTCACCATCCCCTGTGCCGATTTCAGAAATTCCTCGGCTTTTTTTATGTCACGCAGAGCCGCAAGGAAGGTATCCCAGGCGCGACCGATCGTTTCGATGTATTCCTCGCGGGCCGGGTCATGCTCCTTTACACCGGAAGCCCCCAGCAGGGCTCTGATGGCCGCAGCACGTTTGTTTTCCAACTTCCCCGTGTGCGCCACTTCGCGTGGAAGCACGGCCGCTCGTTGGATGCTCTCAGGCAAACAACCACACGACCAGCGCACCACCAGGTCTGCCGGTAGTGTTTGAGGTTCGCCTGTCTCCAATCCGTTGATCCGCTGGAACAGGGATTCAAACGCCCTGACACCGGCATCATAAAACGACTGACGCACCGTTGTCAGGGGTACACCCATGGATTGCGACTCGCTCACATCGTCGAACCCGGTTACGGCAATCTGGTCGGGCACCCGAATACCGCGGTCTTGTAATGCTTCCAACACCCCAAACGCCATCCGATCATTGGCAGCCACAATGACGCGCACAGAAAGACCCCGCTCATCCAACAATGTGCGAACCGCAGCGCGTCCGCTTTCTGCGGAAAAATCTCCATCGACCACCAGGCTTTTGTCAAAGCGGATTTTCTGTTCCTTCAATTCCGCCAGGAACGCTTCATACCGTGCATCTGCCTCGACCTGTCCCGGCAATCCGCGCACAAAAGCGAAACGCTCATAATGGTGGATCTCAATCAGGTGTCGGATGAGAGCGCGCATTCCCCCGGCGTTATCCGCCACCACAGAGGAAACACCTGCAACAGGAATGGCAAACGATGCAATGGGAAGCGGCGCAAAGGAATTACAAAAAACGGCAACCTCGTTTTCGGAAAGACCGTGAGAAAGGTCCGCCGATAACAGGATGCCGTCAAATTGACCGGTTTTGACAAGGTCATACAAACCATATGAACCTCCCCCATTGATTGTGGAAGGTCTCCCGCCTACGAAACAAACCACATTGACATCCCCCGCCTGCGCAGAACTCAACACGCCTGCCATGAATTCATTCCCCCATGCGCGGTTCAACTGTGCGCCTAGCACAGCAATGGTCCTACGCTTGTTGACAATCCTCTGCAAATCTGCCATGGATGGACAAAATTATAAAATAGGATGGTCAGAGGAAGGATTGCAATTTTGAAAGAATATGCCTGTCGCACCAACCTGCAATGTTGGCGCAACAGGCATAGCTCACCGTATCTCGATCTGATAAGATGCCAGTTCGCGTGTAAACCGCGTTGTACCCGAGACAACCAGGTATGCTGTTTCACCGGATTTCAACGAAACGGGAATTTCAGCCGTCTGGTCAAGGTTGACGGGGATCACCGTCACACTCGAATCGCCTGAGTGGATGAGAGCAAGCCTAAAGGTCTGCGGCAAGACGTTTTGGACGCGGACAAATCCATCAGCGGTCCACCCACCGTCATCCGCTTCGAAATCGGAACTGTAGCCTGCGGCGTCGACCCGGATATCATCCACCATGAAGCCTTCCCCATTGACCGCGGCATCGGTGATGTATTCAAAGCGGACGAAGATGTTTTTACCAGCATAATCTGAAAGATCGACCCTTTCTTCATACCAGCCATAGAGTACGCCGGTATACCCCCAACCGTAAGAATTACCACTTGGGTCAGTAATTGTGCCGGAAGGCGTTGTTAGAATTTTCCATGAATTTCCATCTTCCGAGACTTCAACATATACATAGTCCCAATCTCTTTCTATATCGAAACGGGTAAAGTATGAAAGTTCGACCGGTCCGCTGACGTTGGTAAGGTTGAATTCACGGGTCAGGGTCATATCGGACTCATCGCCTTTGTTTGACCAAAAAGCATAGCT
>CAZYLM010000088.1:0-10676 GCA_964648645.1 uncultured Anaerolinea sp. | reverse complement strand
ACAGATTACCGCGCGTCGCGTTGAGATAATGTTCGTTCGTCAACGGCGTGCCGAGGCTGGAATACACAATATGCTTGCTCAAACCGGGAATGCGTTTTTCGAGTCCGCGCACCATGCGCCACGCCAGGTCTTCCTTCATCGCGTCATAGTCCGCGGGGCGCGAACCGTATCGCGTATGCGCCCATTTCTCGAAGGCTTCGTATCCGACGAAGGCGAACGACTCACAGGTGTGATGTCCGGAATGTCTCTTAGATGGATCCTTCAAGGTCGTCACCGTCAGGAACATCCCAGGCGGCGTCTCCTCGCGCAGCAACGCATCCGTCAATCCGTCCGCGTAAATCTTGTCCACGTCCGCGTGATCGTAGTACCACATATTACCCGAGTCGAGTCCGGCTTCGCGCAGATCCATATCCGTCGCAAAGAACAAGCTCAGGCAGGATGTCGAATACGTCAGCCCGTCCAACTTCCTCTTCAACTTCGGCGAAAGGTTCTCCCGCCCGATCAACTTACCGAAGGTCACTTCGGGGTCGGCATTGGAAATTACAACGCCTGAGCGGATCTCTTCGCCAGAGTCCAATTCCACGCCGATGACCTTTTTCCCTTCGAGGAGCATCCGCTTCACACGTGACTGGAGCCGGATCTCCCCCCCGGCTTTTTTCAACGCCCGAACGAATGCCCGCGGAATCGTGAACGCCCCGCCCAGCGGATAAAACCCGCCCTCGAAATAATGATCGGTGATGCCCGCATGCATAAAGGCACTCACCTTCGACGGCGGCAAGCCATGGTCGCCTGACTGCCCTGCCAGCACGCCTCTCAGCACAGGGTCGCTGATGTGCGCGTTGATCAAGTCCGCGCCTGTGGCTCGCATCCATTTGAGGATGTTCCCTGCCCCCTTCGCCGCCTCCAGAGGTTTGTTCAATTTGCCGATGTTGCGAATCCCATTTGTCATCGCGGTCAGGTCGGCAAAGTATCCATCAATACCCTTTGCCTCCTGTGGAAAATGACTCTTAAGCCGATCAATCAGCTTTTCTTTCCCCTTTGGGAAATCGATCTGCTTATCTCCCACAACGATATGGTCATAACCATCCGGGTTGAGTTCCACAAACGCCATTTCCTGAGACACACCCAGTCCATCATAGATACGACGCAGCCCACCGCCCTCGTCGAGACTACCAATGTAATGCACACCCGGGCTGAATCGATAGCCGTTCAACGTGAACGAATGCGTCCACCCGCCGGGGCGGTCGTGTTGTTCCAATACAAGAACTTTCTTCCCAGCTTGCGCGAGGGCGACGGCCGCAGTCAGCCCGCCCGCGCCTGAACCGATGATGATTACGTCGTAGTCCATGATGTTATCCTTTGCGTGATCAGTTTATCGAAGGGTTCCTGACTTTTGACTCCAACGCCGGGAGTCGTTGGAGTCCGTTATATGAGGTGTTTTGAAAGATCTTCCCTCAAAGCCTTCTCAAGATACGGCGTGACCTTCCACTGGTCCTTCAACTTCCGATATTCCTCCACCCAGCGCGGATTCTTTCCCGGCGCAGATATTTTCACAGCGCGAATCATCAGGTTCTTCGCCGTATGTTCGATGGGAACGAATTGTGTCACATCCGTCCGGTAGCCCATAATTCGCAAGGTGGCGGCACGGAAAGTATCTGTAAGAATATCGCCCATGCGCTCGAACAGTATCCCATGACCAAGCACAGCCGCCATCGATTCGGGCAATGAGACCTGCGCCATCTGAACCTGTAAATCATGCTGGCAGCACGGTGCGCATATAATGATCCTGCTACCCCATCCGAGTCCCTTTGCAATGGCGTCATCTGTGGCTGTATCGCAAGCATGCAGGGCAATAACAATATCGGGCGGCGTCTCAGGTTGAAAATCCTGAATATGCCCAACCTCAAAGTTCAGTTGACCCCAACCTAATTTTTGCACTTTTTCACGATGCCGTTCGATCAGATCGGACTTCAAGTCCACGCCGGTCACATGTACATCGAGTTCCAGGACATCATGTAGGTAATAATAGACGGCAAAGGTCAGGTAGGCGTTGCCGCAGCCAAAATCCACGATATGAAGCGGTTTTCCCTGAAAAGATTCGAGGTCCCCCGTTTCATCGAACAGCCGCAGGAATTCATTGATCTGTATATACTTCCGCTGCATATCCGCTTTGACCCTGCCGTCCCGGGTCAGGATCCCTACCGCCTCAAGGAATGGTTTGGCATTTTCTGAGTTGAGGCTGCGAGTTTTACTGCGGTTGTGTGAAAGGTCCGGTGCGGGAATCAAATCCTGCGTTTTGCGCTCGCTGATCAATGCCTTGCCTTTCTTCGAAATATTCACCTGGAGTGTGCCAAATGTGTTCTCGACCAGAATATTCCGGAATGGAAGCATCAACACATCGTCCAGCCTTATTGGAGACTCTTCTCCGGCGTAATTCTTCGATATATCCTTTTTTTCATCGAAGAATGAGAACTGCAGATGATATGCGCCTTTGATCTCCACAGGGCGGATGAGTATCTTCACCCAATCGATATCTGCGCTTTTTTGATGACCGGTAAAAACCGCCTTCACAAAAGTATCGCGATTCAGGATGCGCGCACGGACTTTTTCTTTATATTCTTCGCTCATGGTTGCTTGAACTACTCCGACACGACAAAGGTCACTCGATACTCATTGTCTGCGATCTCGCCCACCGAGCGCTGGGGGAAAGGCAGCACGCTTACCATCTTTATTGAATAACCATCCAATTCGACCTGTGGAGACATTCCTTCAAAATCCATCGGTGGAACACGACCCTCATTGTCGGTAAAGTTGGTTATTTCGAATTCACCCGATACATTTGTACCGGACTTTACCGAAATCGTAACCGTAACAGGTCCGCTCATCGCGCATTCGATCAGTAATGGGCAGCGCCCATCACTTGGAACCCCGATCAGGGTGATCTCGATATCGCTGCCGGCCAGAGTCGCCGATTGGCCCGACGCAAGGGTAAACTCCGCATTCGGACTGACTGTGACAGGCGGTAAAGGGGTGGCAAATCCACATGCCAACAGGAATGCCAAAAGGAAAACGATCCAGACTGTTCTCTTCATTTACACCTTGTGGACTTCAAAATACAACATGGAATGGTCTGAATACTGCTTGATCCATTCGTCTTTTTCCTGGGTCGTCTTTTTTTCTGCCCACCCCCGGACGGAGACGTCGTTCCCGTCAAACTGGGTGAAGACCAGATGGTCTGCAGCAACGACATGATCAAGGTTCGAATCGGGGATCGAAGATTTACTTCCATTCGACCAGGTCGCCGGGGCACTCTTTGAAAGCAATCGCATATTTCTTTTCTTCGCTTCCTTTGTCAATTTCACCAGCTCATCTTCGGGTGAAATATCCCTGCCCTTAACGAATTTATATTCCATACCCATTGTGTTGAAATCGCCCAGGAAAATGTAATTGGCAGACGTCCCGCCGGACTTTTTTGCCGCCTTATCAAGAGAAACACGGAACTCCACCGCACGCAACATCATATCGTCACGCAAGCCGAGTCCGCGCGGGTCATTGCCGCTTGCAGTATGCAGGAACAAGAGTGGATAATGATTGTCCGCCACGGTGACGGTCAACAAAGCGCCCGGCCGCATGGCGGTGGCTCCCGATTTGAACTCGATCTTTTGAGTGAAGAAAGATGTCAGTCCCTGCCGCACACCCAGCAGGATCTCCTGTACCTGCGGCCCCTCCGTGATGTGAAAGGTGTATTCTCTCATGACCTGAACCAATTCCTTGAAGACCACCGAACCTTCCACTTCATAGAGGGCAAAGATATCCGGCTTTTGCTTCTTCAGGAAATCCACCACACGCTCGACCCGCGAACGATCTTCTTTGAAATGTTCTACGTTCCACGAAACGACAGAAAATGCTTTTGCCATGGCTTTCTCCTTTTCTCATCAAACGAAAATGGTGACCTTTACTTATTATAGTTAATTTGGATACAAAATTCTAATGAATCACATCATCCTTTGCAGGGCTTTATAGATCGCCTGGGCGCCAAATTCGATGGCAGCAGCAGGGACGCGTTCATCGGCTGCGTGGATGATCTGCGAAAAGTTGAAATCTTCCGGCAGTATCATGGGCAGGTAGCCATATGTCTGTATACCAAGTTTTGAAAAATAACGGCCATCCGTCACGCCGCTCAAGAGTAGCGGGACCGGGATTCCTTGCGGATCCGATTCCTTCAGTACTTTGGCAAGCGTATCGAACATCGACATGTCCGGCTGTGTAGGACCTTCGTCAAAACGGACAACGTCAAGCTGAACATCATCGCCGACAAGCAGACGAAGCTCGCTCAAGATATCCGCCGGCTTGAAACCAGGCAGGAGGCGTCCATCCAACTCCACAGAAACTTCGCCTGGTATGACGTTGATCTTGTCGCTTGCAGATAAAATCGTCGGGCTGACCGTATTTCTGAACAGTGGGCTGAAAGTCCGCCCACGTCCGCCGAGGGTTTTGAGGATCAAATTCGTCAACGCTGGATTCGCCAGCTGCCCAAGGATCAACCCCTGAAGACCGCCCAGAGCCGTGGACATCGCCTCAACCATCATCGTCGCAGGCTGAGTCACATGAACGGGCAGTTCCCTCTTATCCAACACATCGAGCAAGCGGGCTAATTTCGCCATCGCACCGCCCCGGACTGGGATCGAAGCATGCCCGCCCGCGCCACGGACCGTGGCTTTTAACCAACAGATCTGTTTCTCCGAGATCATGATGGGGTAAAAACGTTTACCTCCGATGGTCATTGTAAAACCCCCAAATTCTCCTATGGCATATTTAATATCTTTGAAAAGTTCAGGATGTTCCTCGACCAGAAATTTTGCCCCAAAGTCTCCGCCTGCTTCCTCGTCACTGACGATCGTCAACAGGATATCCCCAGCCGGGCGCAGCCCTTCGGCGTTTGCGCGTAAAAACGCGGCTACCATCATTGCCACTCCACCCTTCATATCCAACGCGCCTCGCCCCCATACGAACCCATCAAAGAGCTTGCCTTCAAAGGGTGGCTGCTGCCAGGGTTGATTTTCAGTTGTGACAACATCGACATGCCCATACAATAGGAGCGGAGGTGCCTTGCCTTCACCCGGCAATCGCGCGATCAAGTTCGGACGGCTCGGGTCTTTGGCGATCAAACTGGATTCGATCCCCGCCTCGTCCAACATCTCGCGTATATAACCGATACATGCCGCCTCATGCCCCGGCGGATTTGTTGTGTTAAACCGGATCAGCTTTTGCAGAATTTCAACCGGACGTTCATGTATCGGATTCTTCTGTGCCATCGAAATCTCCAATGTGGGTTCCCTGATTATAAGACATGCCGCTTGAGCAGAGCTCCTGATACAACTCAACCCCGGATTAAACAGAAAGACCACGCTCTCGCGTGGTCCCTTAGTAGCGGGGGCAGGACTTGAACCTGCGACCTTCGGGTTATGAGCCCGACGAGCTGCCACTGCTCCACCCCGCATCGGTGATTAAAGCCCGCCGATATTACCAAGTATCAATGGAAAAGTCAAGCAATAATGAAAAATAACCGTCCTGATATAATACTTCTCACTTCGCGCTAAACTTGCAAGACTATCATCGACCTTACTGAATACGATATTTACTTACAACCAAGGTGCCAATCAATGGATTCAAAACGAAACTGGCTTGACCGTCCCCTTCACCCCGCGCTTCCCGCTATCACAAATGAGATTTTGATCTTTGCGTTGGTGATGCTGCTAGCGATCGCCACGCGCTTTTACAACCTTGGCGCACGGGTCATGAGTCACGACGAAAGCCTGCATACATATTTTTCCTGGCTGTTGTATCGCGGACAGGGCTACGAGCACTCACCGATGATGCACGGTCCCCTGCAATTCCACCTTATTGCCCTGTCTTACTTTTTGTTTGGCGCCAGTGACTTCACAGCCCGCATCCCGGCTGCGATATTCAACCTCATGACCATTTGGATGGTCTGGTACTGGCGCCGGTACATTGGGCGCGCCGGGGCGTTGATCGCGGGATTCCTTATGTTGATCTCGCCTTTCATGCTCTATTATGGGCGGTATGTTCGTGAAGACCCCTACCCGGTCTTTTCGGGGGTTCTCATGCTGTATGCCATACTTCGTCACCTTGAAGCAGGCGGCAGGAAGTACCTTTATATGGTCGCGCTTGCGCTGATGATTCATTTCACCGCAAAAGAAACTTCCTTCATCTATACGGCGCAAATCCTCATATATCTTGCCATTTACTTTATTGTTCAGGTCTCACGCACGCCCTGGAGGGGGGTCAAGGGAGATTACCGGGCATTTATCATTTCATTGATTGTCACAGTTCTTCTGACGGGTTGGACCGCAGGTTATGGACTTTACACCCGTGACCAGGCTACACTGACCGGCACCGAGACCGCCCAGCCAGCCAACCCGGACGCTGCGCCTCCTACCCCATCCGAGGCGGGTCTGAATACCCTGACCGTGATCTTTGCTGTGATCGCTGTTGCTGCCCTTGTCGCCACAGCCTTCTTCCTTATCCGTGGCTATACGTGGGAAAGACTGAGAAACAACCGATCGTTCGAGTTATTGATGATCATAGGAACCATCGTGTTGCCGCAGCTTTCCCCCTTCCTGATCGATTTGACCGGGGTGACCATCCCGACGACTGCACCTGAGATCACCGCCTTGTCTGGTGATTGGCGTTCGATCCTCATCATCGGTGCATGTTTGCTGCTCTCTTTCATCCTTGCCATCGCCATCGGATTGATCTGGAACCCATCAAAATGGTGGAAGGCATCCCTAGTGTTCTGGATTCCGTTCACCATCCTCTACACCACAGTATTCACAAACCCCAATGGCTTTTTTACTGGAGCCATCGGCTCACTCGGCTATTGGCTCGTTCAGCACGGCGTGGAACGAGGCAGCCAGCCCCCGTATTACTACATTTTGGTTCAAATCCCCATTTACGAATTCCTCCCTGCACTGGGGTTGATCCTCGCGCTCATCCTTGGCATTCGCCGAAAAGTGAACCTTCCCCCTGCCTGGGAGGAAGACATGATCGATGGGACATTTGATGGGAATTGGGAAGCGAGCTTGCCGCCAACTCCCGAGGAGCAGGAAACCTACTCCCGCGAGATGAACTTCGTCAACATGTTCAGCCTGCTAGTTTGGTGGAGCGTCATGAGCATCCTTTCGCTTTCAATCGCGGGCGAGAGGATGCCCTGGCTAACCATTCATATGGCCTGGCCTCTGATTCTTATCTCAGGTTGGGCGCTCGGACGGCTGGTTGAGATTACAGATTGGGAATCCCTGAGGCAAAAGCGCATCCCTGCAGGTGTGGCATCTGTGATTGTGTTCATTCTGGCTGGTGCCAATGTGATCTACGCCTGGAATTCGCCGATCCGCCCATTCCAGGGAACGACACTCGACCAACTGCAAGCTACCAACCTATTCCTGCTCCCTCTCATCGTTTTAATCCTGAGCGCCGGCGCTGCCGTTTATTTCCTCCGCGATTGGACCATGCAGAATGTCCGGCATATCTTCACGCTAGTCCTTTTTGCCTTCCTGGCTGTGTTTACAGCGCGGGCATCGTTCCGGGCGTCCTACATCACATACGACCAGGCGACTGAATTCCTTGTCTACGCCCATGGCGCAACCGGTATCAAGGATATCATCAGGCAGGCGCAGGAAGTCTCCGTGCGCACGACCGGGGATATGAGCATACGCCTTGCTTACGATGCATCTGCCCCAGATACGGGGGTCTCCTGGCCCTTTGTCTGGTATTTGCGCGACTTCACCAATCAGACATCGTTCGACCAGCCGACACGCGCCTTGAGGGAATCGGTGATCATCATTGTCGACGAGAAGAATTTCGACAAGATCGAACCCGCCATTGGTCCAGGGTATTACCGCGTGGACTATATCCGTATGTGGTGGCCCATGCAGGATTACTTTGGGCTTGTCAGCGACCGCGGCATTTTTGTCCTTTCTCTCGACCCGCGATTTGCCGATGCGTTGAATAAAGAACAAATCCCCCAAGAGATCCGTGAGCAATTCAACACCATCGGACGCCCCCTTACAAATAGCGCAGCCGTAACAAAAAAGCAAAATGGCTTGAAATGGGAAATCACCGACGGCAAAACAACCTATTACGTTCGCAAAGACGACCAGGCCCTGGGTGTCTACTATTACGATGATTTCCCTCAAGACTATGCCTGTTCGGGATTGCTCAGCGTCTTCAAACTGGACAAATTCAATGATTACTCCCGCTTCTGCGAAGGCTTTACGAATCCTCAGATCCGGGCAGGGATCTTTCAGATATGGCTGAACCGCGATTACACACTGTACGCGCAAGCCAAGGGGCGCTCCGACCTGACCCTCGCAACCTGGCAGCCAGCCGATCAGATGCGCCTTTACATCCGAAAGGATGTTGCTTCGCAGATCTGGAACTATGGAGTTGCCCCCACAACCGGACCAGACGAGCAGGATCCAACGGAAGGGAAATATGTTCCGCTTTCATCTGACCTGATCTTCGACGCAGCCCAACCAGAGCCCATTTTGCTTAATGCCCCACGTGCCATTGCGGTTGCCACAGACGGAAGTCTGTATGTGACCGATTCGCGCAATCATCGCATACTTCACATCGACCAGCAGGGAAAAACCCTGCACGAATGGGGTAGTTATGCAGATGGCACCAGCGTTCCAGTCGGTGACGGCACCTTCAACGAACCCTGGGGTATCGCGGTCGGACCAGATGGCTCCGTCTACGTCACAGATACCTGGAACCATCGCGTTGAAAAATTTACAGCGAATGGAAGATTCCTGAAAGCTTGGGGCACTTTTGGCCAGGGCGATGCGCCGACCAATTTCTACGGTCCACGCGGATTGGCAGTCGATTCCGAAGGCCGGGTCTACGTCACGGATACCGGCAACAAACGCATCGTGGTCTTTGACAAAGATGGGAACTTCATCACGGAATTCGGCTCAGCCGGCTTCGACCCGGGTCAATTCGACGAACCGACCAGCATCGCCGTCGACCGGAATGGCACGGTCTATGTGACCGATACATGGAATCAACGCATTCAGACTTTCCGCCCGGATGACTCAAACGGAACCCTTACCTTTACACCAGACAGGCAATGGGATGTGTTCGGCTGGTTTGGTCAATCACTGGATAACAAACCGTACATTGCAGTGAACGAAGACCTGCATGTCTTCATCACCGATCCTGAAGGGTACCGTGTAATGGAGTTTGACCCAACCGGAAACATCGTTCGGGTGTGGGGTGATTACGGTAACACACCATCAGGCTTTGGGCTTGCCTCAGGCATCGCCGTGAGCCCAGATGGAAAAATCTGGGTGGTGGACGGAGCGTTCAACCGCATCATGAGGTTTACACTCCCTTAACCAACGAGACCTGACGGTTTTCATGAACCTGTCAGGTCTTTTTTTATCTGGTGTATAATGCCCGTGCTTCAAGACAAACAAAACCCCTTCGAGGGAGAAGAATGAAACTTCACGAGTACCAATCCAAGAATATTTTTTCAAAGTTCGGAATCCCGATCCCCAAGGGACGGGTCGCGGCTACCGCGCAGGAAGCGAAACAGATCGCAGAAGAGCTCGGTGGTCGCGTTGTTATTAAATCGCAAGTGCTTGTGGGCGGACGAGGAAAGGCGGGTGGGGTGAAACTTGCCAAGGACCCTGCAGAAGCTGAACAACTTGCAACCCAGATCCTTGGTATGGAGATCAAGGGGCTACCCGTCCGCAAGGTATTGGTGGATGAAGCTTCGGCCATCGACCAGGAGATCTATTTCGCCATTACCGATGATCGCGCGGCAAAAAAGCCAGTTCTAATCGCCTCCGCTGCAGGCGGTATCGACATCGAAGAAGTCGCCGCCAAAACTCCGGAGAAGATCATCAAGGTCAATATCGACCCGCTTCTTGGGCTGCGTGAATACCAGGCACGCGATGTGGCGGTCGCCATTGACCTGCCCCGTGACTATTGGAAGGACTTCACCAAGATCGCAATGGGGTTGTGGCAGGTCTATCAAAGCACAGATGCTTCTCTGGCAGAGATAAATCCCCTGGTGATTACCAAAGACAAGAAGATGATCGCGCTCGATGGCAAGATGATGATCGATGATAATGCGCTCTTCCGCCAGCCGGAATTGACCGAAATGCGTGACACGGATGAAGATGCTCCAGCTGAGATCGAAGCGCGGAAATACGGCTTGTCCTTCATCAAACTCGACGGCAATATCGGCTGCATGGTCAACGGCGCAGGCCTGGCAATGACCAGTATGGATGTGATCAAACTCTTCGGCGGCGAACCCGCAAACTTTCTCGATGTTGGCGGCGGCGCAGGCGCAGAAAAGGTTGCTGCTGCCATGCGCATCATCCTCACCGACCCGAATGTAAAAGCGGTGCTGTTCAACATCTTCGGGGGCATCACCCGCTGCGATGAAGTCGCCCGCGGCATTCTGACCGCAATGGACGAAGTCAAACCGAAGGTGCCGATGGTGGTACGCCTTGTCGGTACGAACGCTGAAGAAGGACGCCGCTTGTTGGAAAATGCAAAGATGATCACCGCCGAAACACTGGCGGATGCGGCGAAGAAAGCCGTTGCGGCGGCAAAGGGTTAATCCAAATGAGCATTCTTGTAGATAA
>CAZYLM010000087.1:0-10705 GCA_964648645.1 uncultured Anaerolinea sp. | reverse complement strand
ATCTTTTGACTTTGATTAATAAATAAGAACCGCCTGTTAAAGGCGGTTCTTATTTATGGCTCCTGGCAGAGGACTTGAACCTCTAACCTAGCGGTTAACAGCCGCTCGCTCCGCCGATTGAGCTAGCCAGGAACGCGAGCGATATTATATGTAGAGGATGGGGGCTTGTCAAGCGGATTTTCTCCGACGCGGCAAGATTCTTTTAGTAATGGATCGAACTCAGATTATCGAGTTTATCCGTCGTATGAGTAGCGATGATCTCGCGGATGGTCCCGGTCAGACCGCGAACTACGAGGGTATGAGTCGTTATGCTTTCGCCAAGATAACGCACACCTTTGAGCAATTCGCCATCCGTGATACCTGTAGCCGCAAAGAAAACGTCTTCTGACGATACCAGGTCATCCATTGTCAGGATTTTGTCAAAGTCATACCCGGCGTCACGACCCCTACTAAGTTCGGATTCGTCGCGCGCATACAGCTTTCCCTGGATCTCCCCCCCCATGGCACGCAAGGCACAGGCAGCAATGACACCTTCCGGCGTGCCGCCGATGCCGAACAATACATCCACGCCTGTGTCCGGCCAGGCGGTCATCAATGCTGCCGCCACGTCACCATCAGGGATCTGACGAATGCGTGCCCCTGCTTTACGAATTTCGGCGACCATATCATCATGCCGGGGACGATCGAGGATGATTGTGGTAAGGTCTTCTATGGCTTTGCCTTTGGCCTTCGCAATAGCCTGTAAATTTTCCGTGATGGATTTTTCGATATTGATCTTTCCCTTGGCTTCGGGACCTACTGCGATCTTGTTCATATAAAGGAAAGGTCCGGGGTCGAACATCGTGCCGCGCGGTGCCAATGCCACAGTAGCAAGCGAGTTGGAGCGGCCAAATGCCAGAGGTCGTGTCCCATCAATGGGGTCCACCGCAACATCCACGTCTGGGCTGGAGCCGTTGCCCACCTTCTCTCCGTTATAAAGCATGGGGGCAGCATCCTTTTCACCCTCACCAATGACAATGACCCCGTTCATATCCACGGTGCTAAGGATGAGGCGCATTGCATTGACCGCTGCCTGGTCAGCCCCTTCTTTATCTCCACGGCCCATAAAGCGACCTGCCATCATGGCTGCCGCTTCGGTGACGCGTGCAAGTTCAAGTGCGAGATTGCGAGTGGGTGTTGCGCCGAGAACTTCCATTGGAATCCTCCTACAGAATGAACCAAATGAGAAAATAATAGCCGATCGGTGCCCCCCAGATCCACGAGTCTATGCGGTCAAAGAAGCCGCCGTGACCCGGGATGATATCACTTGAGTCTTTGATCCCGGATTGGCGCTTGATCATACTTTCGCCAAGGTCACCAAGAGTGGGTAAAGCACCGAGCAGCATCCCAAGGATCGCGCCTTGCCAGATTGTGATATCACTATGCAAACCACCAAAGGTTTTGAATACCCAAACATATAACGCGCCGGTGTGCATACCGGTAAAGACGCTCGCCGCGTAGCCTTCCCAGCTTTTCTTCGGGCTCAACCGCGGAGCCATTTTATGCCTGCCGTATGCACGCCCGATGGAGTATGCCCCGGAATCACCTGCCCAGACACAGAACATTACAAGCATGAACCACCAGCCGCCTTGTGGAAGGTTCCTCAGGTCAAATAGATATGAACCAAGCCAGCCAATATAGACAATGCCACCGGCAGTAATACCAAAATCAAGCGCGGACTGGTCACGTCCGCGCTCGTAGATGATCAAATGAACCGCCATTGCAATAAGAATGGCGGCAGCAAATACAGGTTGTGAATATTGGGGGAAGAACATGCGGGAAAAAGTCACAGCTGCCACCCCACCCACTGTCATACCCATATGCGGTTCGAACTTAACCGCCCGGAAAAGATGTACATACTCCCATGCCGCACCGATAAGAAACGTCCCCATTAAAATATAGTAGAAGATGCCACCCAGAACAATGGCTGGGACTCCAAGCAAAGCCAGCGCAAGCGCGGTGATCAGACGCCTACGCATTGGATTCCTGGAGTTCGCCCGAAGATACCTTTCCGTAACGCCGGTCGCGGTTGGCGTAGGTCTCCAATGCGCGGCGATATTCTTCTTTATCAAAATCAGGCCAGTAGGTCGGTGTGATGTACCATTCAGAATATGCCGCCTGCCAGATGAGGAAATTGCTGACGCGTAACTCACCCGAAGTGCGGATGATGAGATCTGGGTCGGGTACACCTACTGTATAAAGATATTGGCTGACAAGTTCATCACTGACGTTTTCGGGCTTTACGCTGTCTTTCATCATGCGTTGAATGGCTTGCACAATCTCATCGCGCCCGCCATAATTGAAGGCAATATTGAGGATCAGGCGGTCATTGTTCTTGGTCATGTCGACCGCATCCAGCACCTTTTCCTGCAGGGTTGGGGCAAGCCTTTCCAACCTGCCAATATGACGTAGTTGCACTCCCTCTTTATGGAGCTCACCCAGTTCGCGGTCGATCACATCTTCGAGGATGTACATCAAACCCTTTACTTCCTCGGGCGGCCTGCCCCAATTTTCAGTGGAAAAGGCATAGATCGTCAGATATTTGACACCGAATTCAACGGTTGCGCGGATCACGCGACGAAGATTCTCTGTCCCAGCTTTATGACCCGCAAGGCGCGGAAGCCCACGCTGCAGCGCCCAGCGACCATTACCGTCCATGATCATGGCAACGTGTTGGGGGATCTTTTCCGGGGGAATGTTCAAGGGGGTGTCTGTCATATTGTTCACCTTTTCGATGCTGGTCGCAACGAAAGCGGTAGTACTAGACTTCCATGATCTCTTTTTCTTTGTTCTGCCCCATCTTAGCGATCTCATCCACATATTTGTCCGTTAGTTTTTGAAGGTCCTCTTCTCCGCGCTTGAGGTCATCTTCGGTGATGAGTTTTTCCTTTTCGTATTCGCGCATCTCATTATGCAAGTCACGGCGCACATTACGGACGGCGATGCGGGACTCTTCGAGGCGGTGATGCATGTGTTTAACGAGATCGCGGCGGCGCTCCTCGGTTAAGGGGGGCAGATTCAAGTGAATCACCTTGCCATCTGAGTTTGGATTCAGCCCAAGGTCCGAAACACGAATTGCTTTTTCGATATCTTTGAGCGAGCCGGCATCGAAGGGTTTGATCGTTAATGTGCGCGGCTCGGGCACGCTGATCGATGCCAGGTTTTGAAGCGGGGTTGGCGTGCCATAATATTCGACCGGAAGTCTTTCCACCAGTGCCGGGCTGGCACGCCCGGTTCGTATTCCATTCAAGTCGTCCATAAGGGATTGGATCGCGCCGTGCATGCGGGTTTCGGCGTCTTTCAAAAGGCTCTTTATCTCTTCAGTACTCACGATCGTCCTCCAAAAATGTTATGCGATACAAGGATACCTTAAAACGGAAATTTAGGCTATGGGATGGCAAATATACTGATAGTTTATGGCAATAATGGAGAGACTATCCCTATGCATCGATTGCCTGTGGAGAATAAAAAAAGCCTCTCCCTATCTTACGGTAGGGAGAGGCTGAGCGTCAATTCATCTAGTTGGTCACTAGGGTGCCGACCTTTTCGCCGTACAATGCACTGGTAATGGATTTCGAGTCCCACAAGTTGACAACGAGGATCGGTATTTTGTTTTCCATGCAAAGTGTGATGGCGGTGCTGTCCATCACTTCAAGCCTGCGGTTAAGAACCTCAATATAGCTGAGAGTGTCGAACTTCTTTGCATCGGGGTTTTTCTTCGGGTCAGAATCGTACACACCGTCCACCTTTGTCGCTTTGATAACAACCTGGGCATCTATCTCGGTCGCCCGCAAAGCGGCGGCAGTATCTGTGGAAAAGAAAGGATTGCCCGTCCCGGCGCCAAAGATAACTACACGGCCCTTCTCCAGGTGCCTTACAGCGCGGCGGCGGATGTAAGGTTCAGCGATTGCCCGCATGTCGATGGCAGACAGGACGCGGGTGAAGACACCCTGTCGCTCGAGGGCATCCATCAACGCCATCGCGTTCATAACTGTGGCAAGCATGCCCATGTAATCTGCTGTGGAACGGTCCATACCGCGCTCAAGCCCTTGCTTGCCGCGCCATAGATTCCCTGCACCGATAACCACAGCCACATCCACGCCGAGATCATGGACCTCTTTGATGCGGTTCGCGATCGCCTCCGCTTCCTGCACGTCGATCCCAAAGCCCGACGACCCGCTAAGGGCCTCGCCGCTTAACTTGAGCAGGATACGTTTGTATTTCAGTTCAGCCATGAATGCCTCCGAATTCTAAATGGTCTACAATCTTTAGATCGCCCGGCGGATATCACTTCGTTCGCCCGGGAGAGTATATCCTAACGAGGGAATTATAAAAAAAAGCCAACCCGAAGGCTGGCTTTTTAAAGCTAATTCTTGATGCTCTCACCCAACTCCCATCGCTGGAAACGCCGCACGATGATATTCTCACCGATGGCAGCAACGTTCTGGAGGATGAGTTTTTCGATCGTGATGGATTCGTCACGGATATAGACCTGACGCAGAAGGCAGACCTCATCCTTGAACTTTTCGATGCGCCCTTCCACGATCTTGGGCAGGACGTTATCGGGCTTGCCCTCTTCTTTTGCACGTGCACGGGCAATCTCGGCTTCGTGCTCGAGTTCAGCTGCCGGGATTTCTTCGGCGTTGATGTATTTGGGCGCGCTAGCAGCGATCTGCAATGCGATCTCATGCGCAAGGTGGCGGAACTGTTCATTGCGTGCAACGAAATCAGTTTCACAATTGATCTCGACCATCACACCAACACGGCCATTCCCGTGCGAGTAAAGTTCCACAGTCCCGTTGGATGCGTCGCGGTCGGCGCGCTTGGCGGCGGTTGCCATGCCTTTTTCGCGCAACCAGTCCACAGCTTTGTCGAAGTTGCCGTCCGCTTCCTGCAATGCCTTACGGCAATCCAGCATCGGGGCGTTGGTTGCCGCGCGCAATTGCTTGATCATTTCAGTCGTAATTTCCATCGTGTCTATCCTTGTTGCTTTCTTTTACTTGGCTTCTTCAGTTGCAGGACCAGCAGCATCCTCGGGTTTTGCCATCTTGGCAAGCGTGGATTTACCCAACAGGGCATCATCACCCATTTCTTCATCAGTCTCGACGACCTTACGAGCGGGTCGAGCCTTGGCGGGTTTGGATTCGGCTTTCGCCTCCATCTCCTCCTCAGGCTGATCTTCCTTGCGCATGGCTTTGCCTTCGAGGACGGCATCTGCCATTTTCGAGACAAGCAGTTTGATGGCGCGAATGGCATCATCATTCGAGGGAATGACATAATCGATATTCTGGGGGTTGCAATTCGTATCGACCAACGCCACGATCGGAATGCCAAGCAGGTTGGCTTCTTTCACTGCCGCGTCCTCGCGCCCAACATCAACGATGAAGAGCAAAGTGGGGAGCCGCTTCATGGAACGGACACCGCTCAGGCGGGTCTGGAGGCGGGTGATCTCACGTTCGATCAACAAGCCTTCCTTCTTCGTCAGGCGATTAATATCGCCGCCATCGCGCAATTTCTCGAGGCGTTCAAGTTCCTGGATGCGCTGGTACATGGTCGACCAGTTGGTAAGCATGCCGCCCATCCATCGCTCGGTGACATAGGGCATGCCCGCGCGGACTGCTTCTTCCATCACAGTTTCCTGTGCCTGGCGCTTGGTGCCCACAAATAATACGGTTCCGCCGTTCACGATCGTATCGCGGATGACGGTATAGGCATTATTCGCAAGTTTGACGGTCTGCTGAAGATCAAGGATATGAATGCCATTACGCTCGGTGAAGATGTACGGCTTCATACGGGGATCCCACTTGTTGGTGCGATGCCCGAAATGGACGCCGCTCTCAAGCAGGGCTTTCATGGAAATATTTGCCATGGTTCTCCTAATTTCCGTTCTCCAACACGTGGCGCAATGCCATTGCGGAACGGAATGAGTTTAGCGGGGGTATTGACCCGCTCAGGGACGCTTGTGCCCGTCCCAAGCAAGATGTTTGGCGCTTGAAATTAATCCCTACGCCGGGGCGGGATTATAACACAGGAATTTTGAGGATTCGATGACACACCGCGATGATTTTTCCACGGCAGTTTTAGTAGAATGCGCCTCTAGAATTGCCCTATTCCAATGCTTCGATACTGAGCAAGAGCCATGCCCCGTGTTCTTGTGTGGCGTAGGCACGGTAAAGGCGGCCCTTCTGAAGGGTTTCCATCAAGGATTGAGATATATAGAATTTGATACTTTCCATTTCGAGGATGTAATACACCTTGTTCGAACGTCCGCCCCGGCGTGATTCGCCCGAACGCCCTTCATAGGCGTTTGCGCGCGCATCAATACCCTGTACCGGACCCAGAGGTTCATCTTTCAATGGGGTGCCCATCGACTGATACATGTTAACCGATGATTGGTAGGAACGCGGCGCAATAACAAAGATGAACAAAGCGCCCAAGATACCGACTCCTGCTATGACGGGCAGGAAGAGACTACCAAGCACATCTTGAAGGGTGGCAAAGATGCCGACAAAATACAGAGCTGTCACAAAGATGCAGGCTCCCATTCCAAAAATCAGGGAAATGACCCAACCCTTGTTCTGATATTTCGGTGCCGATTCCCGGGCATGTGCCCGCCCGTCTTCAAAACGCTTGACCTGAGCGGGTGAATATTTTCCCTGTTTATTGAATTCGATGTCTTCAGCTGTGAAATAACCGGCCTGTTGTAAAGCGAAGTTGTGTTCGTTGATCGGACCCATAAAATATCTCCAAAACTTGTAAATTGCAATAATTTGCCAACAACAGTTTGATGGCTTGGATCTATGGTTGAGGCTTGCGAGGTATTTTACAAATTCGCGTCCCTGCGGGTATCCCCCATCCAGGGCATCAGATCGTCATCAAGACAATGGCGGTCAAGGCACAGACGACGCCGATCCACTGATTTCGGTTGAGGCGTTCCTTCAGGAAAATCCATGCAAGCATGACCGTCGCGCCAGGGAAGAGAGAACTGAGAACAGCAGCTACATCCAGCCGTCCGATTTGGCCCGCAAGAATAAAGAAGAAGTTCCCACCCAGGTCGAGGATACCGTTGACCGTTATGATAGGCAGAGCACGAGTGTCGATCTTCCAATCGGAACGGGAGATGAGGAGATATAAAATGATGAGTGCCATTCCACCGGAACGGGAAAAGACCATGGGCCAGATAAGGGCTTTATTTTCGCTGGTGGCTTTGTGCATTAACACAAAGTAAAAGCCAAACCCAATGCCTGCAAGCAGAGGCAGCTTCAAGTCCGCGAGATGCGAGAGGATATCCTTGACCCTAACTTCGCCCTGGGAGATCATCCACACTGCGAAAAGGGCAAAGCCAAACCCGATCAATGTCAGGATATCCGGCAGCCCTTCAGAGAAGATGCCCACGGCCACAGGCATGGCTGCGGCGAGCAATGCGGAAACCGGGGCGGCAATGCTCATCATGCCAACCGACATGGCATGATAAAGCAGCATCAGGCCCACAGTGCCAAGCACCCCAGCCAGTGCAGCAAACAGCATGGTATGCATATCAGGCACGTCTTCCCCGATCAGGGCAATCACAAGAAAAAGGAAGAAAATGCCGATCAGTTCACCGTAAAAAACCGAACGATATGCGCCTACCTTGCGGGCCGCAAGTCCGCCAGTAAAATCACCCGCGCCCCAGCTTAGGGCGGAAAGCAAACCAAGAAAAATCGATGCCAAAGGATGCTCCTTAAGTGAGCGGGATTATACCGCCAGCGGATTTGGGCAATTGGCAAAATTGAGATATGCAGCCGAAGGGAATGCCGAAAAGGTCGCCGAAAATCTCCAGCGACCTCCATACTTAATGAGTTTTTATATCCGCCCAAATCTTGCCGACAAATTTTTTATAGAGCGGTTACTTTCGTAATATGTAGGTTACATCGTTGAAATCTGCATATCGTCCCGAGCATTCCTTGTCGGCTTCGGGATCGCCCGCATAGGTAAAGTTCAGATTGGATCCGTCGAAGGTGTAGTTAAAGCCGACATTAGTCTCACAGCCGGCATCGTTACCGGTTTCAGTCAAAACATTCCCCTCCACCTTGTAGCTGCCGTGAACGAAGGTTTGTGTCCCATTGAAAACCTCAAAGGTTCCGTCTTCATTGAATTTAAGTCCGTATTCTTCCGTTCCTTCCTTGATGAACGTCCCGGTCGGGAAACTGGAACTGGCAGATCCCCCACAAGCCGCCAAAACCAGCGAGAACAATACCAGACCAGCCAGTAAGATTCTTGATTTCATTTCATACTCCTTTTCGGTAAAATGATGTCGGAGGTGCACAAATCCTCCGTACTATGATCCAAATGTACATAAAACATTTCATCATGTGGTATCGCTCACCGATACAAAAACAATATGATCCGGAGAAAGTGTGTTGAATGAAATTCCCTTTGGCGAATGGTGAAGACACCAACGGAAAGCAAATGGTTGGACACATGAACAACTGGCAAACAGGGTGGGCTGTTCCGCCATTGCGATTCGAGTTTGCGAATCGCAATGGCCGCGTATGCATTTTTGAAAAGAAGCTTGCTATTTTTAAAGAATTGGGCGATCGATTCTTCATTTCACGAGTATCCTCCTTTTTAGAGTGTTTGCTCATGGATGAGGCAAAATACAAAGAAGCCGGCACTTGGGTTGAAGAACATAACCGCATTGACACAGAGCTTAAATTCTGGGATGGAATCGCCGAGGGGTGGTGCGATCTTGGATACCTTTATAAAATACGGGTTGATGATAAAAAATCTCAAGAATGCCTCAATCGCTGCCGTGAGATATGCACCGAACACGGTTTGACAAAAACCCCGCCTAGTACTTTTGGCTAATTGCGCGGAAAACCTTATGCCCATATAATGCAGTCATCTTTATTGGTAGTTTGCTGGTATTTTATTGGTAGGAGAGAGTTGACGGAGCCGCCCTTCAGAGGGGCGGCTCCGTCGTTTGTATTCTCAAGAGGGCTTTTTTACAAGTATGCCCCTCAGGAGAAGAGATGCCACATACTCTTACTGATCCACACGGGTGTAGGATATGTTGTTGAAATCCCAGGTGCGGTTGACACACTTATCATCTTCCGGGTTGCCGACATAGTTGAACGTCAGGGTTTTGCCATCATACGTGTAATTGAAGCTGATATTTGCTTCACAGGCGCCGTCATTTGAAGTTTCTGTATAAATATCGCCATCTACACTAAAGGTGCCAGATGCGCCGACCTGCCCATGGTCTAGAACGGACCAAGTGCCATCAGCACGAAAGACATATTGAATATTCGCATCCGTGGATTTCACAAAGGTGCCGAAGGGGAAGTTAAAGGCTGATGGATCGCCCACAGTGAATTCCTTGATCATGCCAAGCATGAAATGCGGTTTGCCTTCTGCGCTTGGGCTGGGGATATTACAAATGGCAACATACTTGCCCGGCAAAAGATTTAGCTCGGCATAACCGGTTAAGCCGACATCCAACCCATTCATACCGCCGATCGATGTGAAAGGTGGAGGACCGCTCACATCACCGTTGAGAAACTGCATAACATCCCCGGCAGATTTGCCGTCCGCGAGTCTCATGATATTGAATTCGTGCGGCTCGGGTCCCTCGTTTATCACCTGAACAGTTAAGGGTCCACCAGATAGGGTATCGGGCAGGTCGAAAGTAAAATCCTTCAAATGAACGGTCAGCCCCGCAGCCGGTTCAGCAGCGGTATTTCCACGGTCTTCGACGGTCAGACTTTTGATCATACCCATGGCAAAATGCGGCTGTTGTGACGTAGGGGATGCAATGAAGCAAAGGATCACATATTCACCTACTGGAAGGTTGATGACCGCGCTGCCAGAGAGCCCGGGAGCTACGGCTCCCACCCCGCCGACCTGTTTCACCAATGCCATGGCCGGACCCTCGCCTTGTGCTAAAGCATCCTGGAATTGTTGGGCTGTGACGCCATCGTTGAGCCGCAGGAACTGGACATGATGGGGCTCGGTCCCCTTGTTTTTCAAAGTAACTCTCACCCAACCTGCACCGGTCTTCACGGGCGCTTTATACGAAAAATCTTCCGCGGTGATGGTGATTCCCGGCAGAGAATCTGAATTGGATACAACGGTATCTGTTGCAGGGGCTTCGGTAACTGAGGAAGTTGGGGCTGATTCTGTGGGGGCAGAAGAGCCGCAAGCTGCCAGCACAATGGATAGTAACAAAATGCCTGCGGACAAAAATTGGGTCTTTCTTTGGGTCATGATCTTCTCCTTTGAGTTGTCGTCTTTGTCATCGAATGAAGCGGTCAAGGTACGCAAGAATGCCCCGTATCCATTGGGGTATACTCCGCTCGTGATTTTGAATCTACCCACAACTGAATGGATACTGGTATCTCAAAGGGATACGAAAATCGATACAAACAAAAAGGTAAAGCTGTGAACGACGTTTCTTTTGGAGAATGGCTCAAGCGAACACGAAAAGCCGCTGGGCTGACTCAAGCCCAACTGGCAGACGAAGCGGGGTGTTCCGCCATTGCCATCCGCAAGATGGAAGCAGAGGAACGCCGGCCTTCCGACCAGATCGCTGAACGGCTTGCTGTAATATTCAATATCCCGATCAAAGAGAGAAAGGATTTCCTTCGGTTTGCAAGGGGAAGGGTCGATGCATCCTTCATGGGGCCTG
>CAZYLM010000086.1:0-10747 GCA_964648645.1 uncultured Anaerolinea sp. | reverse complement strand
AAGGAACGGAACATGTCACAATTCGGCTTATTCGATTCCCCCCGTTTTGGTTCGCTTGATGAAGCCCTCGCCGCCATCCGTGGGTTGAAGGATGATCCGCTGGCGAATGCTGGCACGAATATTGTCATCAGCCGCGGTAACCCGCAAGCCAGGATTTTGCTTGTTGGAGAGGCGCCGGGACCACAGGAAAACATCAAGGGCAAACCGTTCGTTGGTCCCGCTGGTCAACTGTTGGATAAAATCCTTCAAGCGGCAGACTTCGACCCTGAAACTGATATTTACATCACCAATTCCGTCTTTCGTATGCCGCCTGGTGATGACGGCAAATCTTTTCGCAAGCCCAACGATAAAGAGATCGAGTTCTATCGTCCGTTCGTGTTTGAGATCATCCGCCTCATCGATCCGCTCGTGATCCTTCTTACTGGGAACGTGGCATGTCAATCCGTTTTGCAGAAGACGGGCATCACATCCCTGCGTGGCAAGTGGACCGAACTGGACGGACGCTGGTTGATGCCAATTTTCCACCCGTCTTATTTATTGCGAAACCAATCCCGGGAACCCGGTTCACCCAAGTCGCTGATGTGGGAAGACATCCGTGGGGTGCGGCGAAAGTACGATGAACTGCTCGGGAAATGATGACCAGCAATCTATCAGGGAATTATCCAATTTGGGATCGCTTCACAGCCGGGGAATACCCGGCTGTATTTGTTGAAAATAACAGTCAAACCATATAAACTAATGGTAGCTTCTGGCCATGTTCAGACTGTCTTTTATTGTTATTGCCCTTTCCATTACGACCGTGATCAACGGTATTGTTACATTTATCTCATGGGAAAGAAGAAGAACGCGATACGGGCTTTATTTTGCCCTTGGAATGACCGGGGTCACATTGTGGACGTTTGCAGCCACGTTTGACTATGCCGTCAATCTGCTTGACCTCAAAATCCTGTTCTCAAAGATCGAAGCCGTGGGCTACCATGCAGCTTTTGCCTTCTTTGCGGTTTTCTCTATTCATTTTGCCGGGAACGAACAATGGCTGGAGAAGAAATGGCTTCGCTACCTTCTGATCCTGATCCCGACCACAAATATCCTTCTGACCGTTACAAATGAATGGCATGGCTGGATCTGGTCCGAATTCATCCCACTATCGGATGGGATTTATGCCTTCGAATATGGTCCGGCCTTTGATTGGCTCATTATCGATAGCTATGCGTTGATTGTATTCATTTTCTTTAATGCATGGATGATATCCCGTAAGGGATCTGATCTTATTAAAAAACAGGCTCGCATCCTGATGCTCGCCCTTCTCTTTCCAGTTGCCATCAATCTGCTTTATCGCCTGGGTGCATGGGGTATCCGAGGGGTGGATTGGACATCCATTACTTTTTCGATATCCAGCCTTTTGTTTGTATATGCTCTTTATGGGATCAAACTGCTCGATATTGTGCCGATTGCCCGCGACAAACTCATTAATAACCTGAGCGATGCCATGATCGTAGTGGACCTGAAAAACCGGATCGTGGATATCAATCGCGAGGCGGCAAATGCCCTTGAAGCGAGTGTGGATTCGTTGCTCGGCCGGGACTTGATCGAAGTGGCACCCATGGCACGCTCGTTTTTGGATCAGCAACCTGAGCGCGAGGTGAAGGGCGAATTTTTCACCGGCTCGGTATTGGAAAGATATTTTGATGTTCTTATTTCACCGGTTCGTGATGGGAGCCAGAAACTTATTGGGCGGCTCATTATCGCACGCGATATCACGGAACGAAAGCGGAACGAAATGCGTCTTCTTCAACTCACTCAGGCTGTGGAGCAAAGCCCCGTCTCAGTGGTCATCACCGACCCTGATGGAATCATCACGTATGTAAACCCGAGATTCCTCGCCCTGACGGGATTCTCTATGGAGGATGTCAAGGGAAAAACCCCGCGAATCGTAAAATCTGATCACATGCCAGATTCGACCTTTGAGGGGTTATGGTCGTCGATCAAATCTGGAAAGACCTGGCGTGGGGAGCTTCTGAATAAAAAAAAGAACGGCGAACTGTATTGGGAATTGGAAGTCATTTCGCCGGTATTTGATCATGCCGGTAACATTATCAACTTTATTGCGGTCAAGGAGGATGTTACTGCCCGTAAGGAAGCTGATGCGCGTCTGCTTGAGGTGAACCATCAGTTGGAGGAAAAACTGAAGGAGATCGAGGGCTTGCAGGTGATTCTGCGTGAACAGGCGATCCGCGACCCCTTGACAGGTTTATACAATCGCCATTTTCTTAATGATGCACTTGTGCGTGAACTCCCCCGCGCGCAACGGGAGGGATACGGTATTTGTTTCATATTGATGGATCTGGATGGGTTCAAAAAGGTCAATGATACATACGGACATGCTGCCGGAGACGTCACGATCCAGTATTTTGCCAACTTGTTGAAGAGATTGACCCGTGTCGGGGATATTGTCTGCCGCTATGGTGGGGAGGAGTTTCTCCTTGTCCTGCCGAATACCCAGACCCCATTCGCCGCCCAGATCGCCGAAAGGTTACGTTCCGATTTCGAAAATTCCGGGATCTCCTATGCAGGTTTTCACATAAAAGTCACAACCTCTTGTGGAATTTCAGAATTCCCCTCAGATGGAGATTCTGCGCAGAAAGTATTGTCTGCAGCAGACATGGCATTGTATGCCGCAAAAGACCGCGGAAGAAATCAAGTGGTCATCTGGACCGAACCTTCTCCCCAATGATCACTTCCTTATGAAATATATTTGCAGCGCACATCATTGGTATAATCCCGCCTTACGAAGTTCTGCATTCTCAACTGTGCAGGTTCGAAACTTATGCAAGGAGCAGGATGAAGTACCACATCTGGACCGAAGGCTGCCAAATGAACGTCGCCGACTCGCAGCGGGTTGGTTCGTCATTGGAGCACCTCGGTTATGCGCTAACTGAAAACCCCGAAGAAGCAGACGTTATTGTTCTGAACACCTGTGTCGTGCGCCAATCTGCTGAAGACAAGGCAATGGGGCGTGTCAGTTCGTTTAAGAAGCTCAAAGAGAAGAACCCCAATCTCACAATCAATCTCATGGGCTGTCTTGTCGGCGTGCGTGGCGCGGAAAAGCTCAAAGCGAAACTTCCCTATGTGGATGTGTTCTCGCCTCCTTCTGACCCGGGTCCTTTGATCTCGCATCTCACCCAGGGCGAGGTGCAGTCGCTGGAAGACGCCGAAACTACGCGCCGCTTTCTGATGATGGATGAGGAACTCAAACTGCCGGTTGCCGAACAGGGCAGGACCGTCAGTGTGCATGTACCGATCGTTTACGGCTGCTCACACGCCTGTACTTTCTGCATCATTCCTTACAAGCGCGGCGTCGAGCGTTCGCGACCGGTTGGCGATATTGTCGCCGAAGCCCGCTCACTGGCAAAACAAGGGGTAAAAGAAATTACCTTGCTTGGTCAGATTGTGGATCGTTATGGCAAGGACATCTCTGACGGTCCGAACCTTGCCGCCTTGCTGCGCATCATCCACGATGTGGAAGGCATCGAGCGCATCCGCTTCCTGACCTCTCACCCGAACTATTTCAATGATGAGCTTATCGACACTATTGCCGCGTTGCCGCGGGTGATGCCTCATATTGAACTGCCCATCCAGGCTGGTGATGATATTGTGCTTGAAAATATGAAACGCGGCTACACTCAACGGCAATTCCGCGACCTCGTGGCAAAGATCCGTGATCGGATACCCGATTGCTCCATTGCGACAGATATCATTGTTGGATTCCCCGGCGAGACCGAGGAGCAATTCATGGAGACATACCGCGTCTTGGCGGACCTCAAACTGGATATTGCCCATTTAGCCCGTTATTCTGTCCGTGAAGGGACCGTCGCCACACGTCGCATGGCGGACGATGTCACCGATGAAGAGAAGATGCGCCGCTTCCGCATGCTTGAGGAATTGCAGGAAAAAATCGTAGGCGATATCAACCAGAAATATCTCGGACAATCGGTGGATGTGCTCTTCGAAGAAAAGGTTAAAAACCGCTGGAAGGGGCGTACACCCACCAACAAATTGGTCTTTGTCGAATCAAATGAGGACCTGCACGGCAAAATCCTTCCTGTGACCGTCACATGGGCAGGACCTTGGTCGATGCAGGCAAGCTTGATTAAGCAAGCAGAATTGATCTCGATATAACGTGTAGGGGCGGGGTTAATCCAACCATCTGGCATAAGCCCCGCCCCGGTAAATTCAAGGGGTTTATAATTTTGTCATCATGTCCTTCATCGAGCTCTTCAACACCTTTGCCAACAACCTCCTGCCGATTCTGCTCATCGCTGCGGCTGGATTCGTCCTTGGTAGAACGCTCACAGTCGATTCGCGTACCATTGGGCGCATGGTTTTCTATATTTTCAGCCCTCTGTTGGTGTTTAATTTGATGGTTACAAGCCAATTGAACCTGAATCAGGCGTTGACAACAGTAGGATATACAACAGCGGTCATCGCGGTCATGGGGGGTATTGCTTTTCTACTGGGTAAAATATTCCAACTCCAACGCTCACATCTGCTTGCCCTGATCATCACAGTCGCATTTGGGAATACTGGAAATTACGGGCTACCCCTGGTCAAATTTGCCTTTGGTGATGAAGCTTTAGCGGTGGCTTCCGTCTTTTATGTTACAACCACCATCCTCTTCAATACGGCAGGGGTGGTCATCGCCTCGCTTGGCCATTTGGACCTGAAATCCGCTATACTGGGGGTATTCAGACTCCCCATTCTTTATGCGGTGGCTGTCGCCCTGTTCCTCAAGGGGTTTGACGTTCAGCTGCCCCTGCCGCTTTCGCGCACCATTGAGATTGCCGCCAATGGGGCTATTCCTGCCATGATCATCCTGCTTGGTTTGGAATTGAACCGCATCGAATGGTCGAACAGTTTGCGTGCGACCGGCTTGGGTGTTGCAATCAAATTGCTTATCGGTCCGTTGCTCGGTCTTATGCTTGCAGGGATGTTTGGATTGCAGGGGCATGCCCGCCAGGGAACTGTCATTGAAGCGTCCATGCCCGCTGCCGTTGCCACCACCGTTGTTGCCACGGAATATAAATTGGAGCCATCGCTGGTCACCGCCATTGTTTTTTTGGGGACAGTGCTCAGCCCGTTGACCCTGACGCCGTTGATCGTCTATCTGTCAAGATGAACATCATATCCACCCCGTTTCGAAACACCCTGCACGTATTTGTAGCAGCGCTTCTGGCGGTGACTCTGTCTCAGAAACCGACTCAAGCCCGGGCGGAATCTGCGAGCCGCCCCTCACCCCAGGGCGGGATCATCGTCGATGCACAAGTGACTCATGAGTTTGGCCGGTCTATCACATTCACAGCAAAGATCCAGTCCATAGGCGTCATCCAGCAGGCATCGCTTTTGTTTCGAGGTATTCACGAAGAAACAACCCGGGTCGAACCCTTGCAGGTTGCAGCAGATGGGTCGACTACATTTGTATACGATGCGTCGTTGAATGTTCTTCCCCCATTCGCAGAAATTATCTACTGGTTTCAGGCAACTCTTGCTGATGGACAAACCTATACCAGCGACTCGCGGACATATCAATATACTGATAACCGCTTTTCATGGCAGGAAACATCGCAATCGATTGTCACTGTCCATTGGTATAAGGGGGACACTGCATTCGCCACTTCCGCACTTGAGAGCGCTGGAAAAGGGCTGTTGGCAATGAAGGACTTTATCCCCATATCGTTTACCGAGCCGGTTCATATTTACATCTATTCCAATATTGAAGACCTTAGTGATACGTTCCTGCTTGGCGGGCGTGAATGGGCGGGCGGCCATGCCCATGCGGATCTTGGCGTGATCCTTGTTGCAGTTGCCCCGGGTCCGAATCAATTCACCGAAATGGATACTGCCATCCCGCATGAGCTTACGCACGTCATGCTTTATCGCACCCTCGGCGACAAGTATTACGAACAGCCAGCCTGGTTGATCGAGGGCATTGCTTCCATGATGGAACTGTACCCCAACCCGGATTACGCTCGCGCATTGGAAATTGCCAGTGTCAACGATACCTTGATCCCGTTTAAGGATCTATGCGTCTCTTTCCCCGCCGATTCCGGTTCCGCCTATCTGGCATATGCACAATCTCAATCCTTTGTCACCTATATTCGTGATTCCTTTGGAGTCTCCGGGATCTCACGACTTACCGCCGCTTATAGCGATGGCTTCGAATGCGATCTCGGGGCGACAAAGGCGCTTGGTTCATCGCTCGGTCAACTGGAATCGCGTTGGCGTGAAACCGTGCTTGGCATGAACCGGGGCGGCGCAGCATTCCGTAATCTGTTGCCTTTCCTGCTTCTATTATCCCTTGTCCTTGTCGTGCCGATTTGGGGAGCCATCGACCTGGTCCGCCAACGGAGGAAACATGCAGTCAAAGCCAAATGACCTTGTACGGGTTCATATCTGGGTAAAAGGACGGGTGCAGGGGGTGGGCTTTCGTGCTCATGTGGAATATTATGCGAATCAGATCGGAGTGAAGGGTTGGGTTCGCAACGTTGGTTGGGACACGGTCGAAACCGTTGCCGCTGGCAAACGGGCGCACGTGGAGAGATTTATTGATAAGGTAAAAGAAGGTCCGCGTGCTTCTCGAGTGGATGAAGCCAGAGTGGAGTGGGAGGAAGCTGGAGAAACATTCACGGGCTTCAGCGTTCTCAGGAGTATGTAGTTCATGTTAATCCGCGGGGTTTTCAACGATCCTTATTCGCCTTACCTGCTTGTATCTGCTCTTGCAGCGCTTGTAACAGCATTGATGACCTGGCAGCGCCGTTCATCGCCGGGCGCGGCGCCACTCTCCATCATGCTTTTCACTGCATTTGTGTGGGCAGGGGCATATCTAATGGTTTTGGAGACCCCGGAACCGGATTTAAAGATCCTTTGGTTCAATGTAATGCATGTGGGCTCCTTGATGGGACCTCCTGCTTTTTGGGCATTCGGGGTTCAATATACAAATCGTCGAAACTGGCTTACCCCGGGTAAATTATTGGCGGTCAATTTTATACCCCTTCTCTCCATCCTTCTCTGCTGGACAACAGATCTTCATGGATTGTTCTACGAAGCTCGCGACCTATCAGGTGCCCAATGGAATATCCTCTTGGGTCCTTTCTACTGGGTGAATATCGTATATGCCTACTCTTTGGTCTTGTTTGCCCTTTACCTTGTAGCCGGTACTTTTGCCCGTTCGTCTGATATGTACAAAGAGCAGTCAGCCTTGGTATTGGTCGGCGCTCTGATCCCCTTCCTGGGTAATATCGTTTATACGTTTGCTGTAGGGTTCGGTAAATTGGAAAGCAATCCCACGCCTGTTCTTTATTCTGTAACGGGAATCATTTATGCGTATGCATTATTCCGCCGTCGCCTGTTCGATCTGGTGCCAATTGCACGGGATACATTGGTGGAACATATGCAGGATGGTGTGATCTTGATCGACTCACAAAATCGTATTGTGGATGTAAACCCTTCAGCCCGGCGCTGGCTGGGCTGGAATGACTCTTCGCCGATTGGGGACAGCATACAAGGGGTGCTTCCATCCTGGTATGAAAAATTTTCGAGCATTCCGCCTCAGATTAAAATCGAGACTGAGGAGCGTCTTGCTGAGCACCCGGAAACCTACTTCGACCTTCGTGTGGAGCCTCTCCTGGACGAGAAAGACGCCTTGACAGGGCGGCTGATTTTATTCCGGGATATTACCAGGCAAAAAATGGTGGAACAAGCTTTTCGTGACACGCTTGATCGAATGAAATTGCATGTCAAGGAGATAGAGACTCTGCAGGATGAATTGCGAGAACAAGCCATCCGTGACCCGTTGACCGGTTTATTTAACCGTCGCTATCTGGAGGAAACCCTTGAGCGAGAACTCGCGCGCGCTACGCGTGATGGCAGTTCCCTCAGCATATGTATGGCGGATATCGATGATTTTAAATCCTTCAATGATATGTACGGGCACAAAGCGGGGGATATGATATTAAAATCGCTGGCGGGGGTGTTCACAACCTATTCACGTGCTGGGGATGTGGTTTGTCGTTACGGCGGCGAGGAATTTCTGATCCTCATGCCCGGTGCGGATCTGGACATTACCACCCGCCGGGCAGAGGACTGGCGCCGGGTATGCGAACAAGCGAAGATCGATTACGAAGACAAAAGCCTCTCCATCACGCTCTCATTTGGCGTGGCGGTTTTCCCCTTACAGGGACGTACAAGCGATGAAGTGCTGAAATTGGCCGATGATGCCCTATATCTTTCCAAGAATAGGGGAAAAAATCAAGTCAATGTGGCGAGACATTAGGCTGACTTCTAAGAAAATCCCAGTCCCCTTTCCTTTAGCGAAACCCATTTCCCCTGGCCGATAACCAGGTGGTCTAATACATCGATATCCAAAAGTTTTCCTGCCTGGACGATGGCACGTGTGACAGCCACATCGTCGGGGCTTGGTGTGGGATCACCACTGGGGTGATTATGAGTAATAATGATAGCCGAGGCGTTTGCACGGATTGCCTCCTTAAACAGTTCCCCCACTCGCACCTGTGATGAATTGACCGATCCTTTGTAAACTTCAACGATTGCCAGCACTCGGTTGCGTCTATCCAAAAGGATCACTCTCAGATGTTCCTGCTCCAATGCCGACATTTCATATTGTACAAGCGCTGCGGCATCGGCCGGGCTATTGATGGCAAGTTTTTCCTCTGGTGATTCGAAGGTCAATCTTCTGCCCAATTCAATGGCAGCTTTGATCTGTGATGCTTTCGCTTCGCCCATTCCATGCTGGTCCATCAGATCCTTGAATGGTGCGCGATGTAATCCACGCAAACCGCCAAAGTTATGCAAAAGGCGCTGCCCCACTTCTACAGCATTCTCGCCTTGGACCCCGACACGTAAGAGTATCGCCAGCAACTCGGCGTTGGTCAGCGCTTGGGGTCCAAGTGACGCCAGCCGTTCACGCGGTCGGTCCGATTCGTGCAAGTCGGAGATTCGATAGGTCGGTTTTGGATTGGGTTCGTTCATATTTACCTCCCTGACGGGTTGACTTATTTTATTCCATTTTCCCTAGTTGTAAACAAATCTACAGGCTTGTTTTACAGACTTGTTCGGTTAGAATCTCCACCATGCATAAGGCTCCTGAATCAGATGATGTCATTCCCGCTTTTCTACTCATAGATGGCTCACTTGCAATCCTATTTGCCATCTTAGCCCATTCACTCGGTTTTGACCCGACTCCGGATTGGGGACGTTCACGCATCATCATATCCCTTGCTGGTATCTTGTTGATCGCATTTGCTTCGTATCTTTTTACCAAAAATCCAGGATACATCAGATCGGAAGCGGCAAAGACCATCGTAACGATCGGGCATGTATGGGCTGCCATCCTGCTCATCTATGTTTGGTACATCACCTTCGGGACATTCACGGAATGGCGGGCATCCACCCATTATTATTCTTTGCTTGCAGATGCATTCGGAAGAGGGCAGCTCCATGTGGATGTCGAACCCGGTGCTGCGTTGCTCGCTGCAGACGATCCCTACAATAACGAGGGACGTCCACCGTTCGATGATGATGTTTGGGATTTATCCCTTTACAAAGGCAAACTGTATTTATACTGGGGACCCGTCCCAGCCCTGCTCATGACCCCGCTTCAAGGCGCAATGAATACCAGCCTGCCGGATTTGTACCCGGTCTTCTTTTTCTTTTGCGGATTACTTGTTATCAATTCGTTGATCCTGTTGAAGATGAAGAGCCTGTTTTTCCAAAACCTCCCCCTGTGGAATTTAGTCGCCTCGCTTCTTGTCGTTGGCTTGATCCTGCCCATCCCTTGGTCTCTCAGCATCCCCGACGTCTATGAGGCGGCAATCGGCGGGGGTCAATTCTTCCTGATGGGTGGCATCCTTTTTTCCCTTTATGCTTTTGAAGGAAATACCAGAAAAACCTACTTATTCCTTGCTGGCATCTTTTGGGCGTGTTCTGTTGGTTCCCGCGCGATCAATGTGTTTTCGATCTTTTTCCTCGCGGCGTTCACCCTGTATTGGATTTGGAAAACCTGCCCTAGTGGTTGGATTGGACGCTTCACTTTCCTTCTGACTCCGCTTGCACTCGGTGCGCTCTTGATTGGATGGTACAACTACGCCCGCTTCGATTCGCCGCTTGAGTTTGGTCTTCGCTATCAGATCACGGTTCAAAACATGAACCGCGACATGCCCCTCGCCTTTGAGTTGGGTTACCTTCGGCATAACTTTACTGCATATGTCCTTCAGCCATTCGAATTGGTTTCGGGATTCCCGTTCGTTCGCCCTGTAGGCTATACAGCTCTTCTCCAGAATCGCGGCGTGATTGCTCCCGGCCTCTATGCGGCTGGAAATGTAACCGGCATGCTGTTTTTCGCACCCTTCCTTCTGCTTGCATTTTTCCCTTTTATCGGACGAAATATTGCAAAAGACAACGAATCCGATGTTGGTTTGAAGGGGTTTCTCTATTACCTTCTCGCCGGTTCTTTCATCATCAACTTTGTCAGCCTCCTGCTTTACTACTATGGGCAGATGCGTTTCCTCGCGGATGTTATCTCGCAAGTCACGTTGCTGGCAGTCCTCGGATATTGGGAGATCATCAGAAAGCCTTCCAGAACTTACTACTATTTTGCCAATCTTTTGATCGTATTCACGCTGGCTGTCAGCCTTTTATTGGCTGTTACCAGCGAAAGCGGGCGAATGGAAAA
>CAZYLM010000085.1:0-10761 GCA_964648645.1 uncultured Anaerolinea sp. | reverse complement strand
AAGATTCGAAACCAACGGTAATACCGTTAAGGATCAAGGTCGCCGGACCCGTATCTGCAGATTTCTTGATGTCATTCACAGGGGAAGCATGAGTGCCGGTGAAGTATTCGGTGAGGCGGTCAATCAAAATAGCAAGCAACACACCTACACCCACAGCAGTCGGCATACGCCACCAACCGCCGTATTCAGCCATGGTCTTGCCCATATAAAGGAATCCGGCAATGAAGAACAAAGCAGCAGAGATCACAGCGGAGGTCAAAAAGCCGCTGAAAATGGCGCTCATGGCGTCTTCACTCTTGCCTGTCTTGCCAGCTTTCACAAAGTAGGTACCAATGATGGAAGAAAGCACGCCGATACCGCGCACCAACAACGGGAATACGATCCACTCGAGGCGACCCGTGGCATGCCAGAGAGCCAAGCCGAGGATCAAGCCAGAAACAATCGTCACTTCGTAAGATTCGAAGATGTCCGCTGCCATACCTGCACAGTCACCCACATTGTCACCCACAAGGTCCGCGATGACGGCCGGGTTGCGTGGATCATCCTCAGGGATGCCTGCTTCGACCTTTCCGACCAAGTCAGCACCGACATCAGCCGCCTTGGTGAAGATACCGCCGCCCACACGCATGAATAACGCAAGGAGGGTACCGCCAAAGCCGAACCCGAGCAAAGCATCAGGAGCAGCAATGCCGAGGATAATGAAAATGATCGTACCGCCAAGCAGACCGAGACCATCCGTGAGCATACCGGTAATGGTGCCAGCACGGTAAGCAATACGTAGCGCATCGCCGAATGACTTTTTAGAAGCGGCAGCCACACGCACATTGCCTTCGATCGCCATACGCATACCGATCTGACCGACGGTCAGCGAGAAGCCCGCACCCATGACAAATGCCAGCGCACGTGCAAAACCGATGATAAGTTTGACAGTATTTTCAGGCTGTCCATCGAAGCGTTCCAAAGCCTCGGGAGAAGGTGGAACAACATACACAGAGAAGAAAAGGGCAATAGTCAAGATAACAATCAAAGGAATGATCGAGCGTAATTGCTTTTGCAAATATGCGTTCGCACCATCCTTGATCGCACCCCAAACCTCCTGCATTTTTTCGGTTCCCTTATCCTCATTGAGAATTTGGGAGCGCAAAAAAATCGCGTATCCGAGCCCAAGCCACGCAACGGCAAAAACGGCCCAGATCGCGATCTGTTCAAAATTGGTCAATCCCATAGTGAACATGAAAGGATACTCCTCCTACAGAGATGAAAAATAAAGGCTCTCGCCTTTTAAGCAGAGGGATTTTACAGGCGGGATGGGTTTGTGTCAAGAAAATGGGTTCGGAACCGGCGCAATCCCAAAATCATGCCTGTTCGCCCCCCCTCCACGAAATTCCATAAACCCATATACCATAGCAATCACAAAGACTTGCCACTTAATTAATGAAGTTATTGATCGCAGGTTGCAAATGATTGTCTGCAATACCTTCACCCTTGCCGCTTCTTATACTATACTTCGATGAGTACTGAGAATTGGAGTGCACAATCACTGATGTCATTAGATGGAAAACCCATCCGCCGTTCAAAACGCCCCTGGAGGGTGGCGGTCATTGCCAATATAAAGGATGATGAACACCCCAAACCAGAGGGAGTCCCGCCTGACGCTTTTGCAGACTTCGATCATATTGAAACCATCGATGCGCTTCGGTCCGCGATTGAAACGGACGGTCACACCACGATCTTTATCGAAGCCGACCGAGACCTGCCCTATTCTCTAAAGAAGGCAAAACCCGATATCTGCTTCAACGTGGCGGAGGGCTTGGGCGGCGACGCACGCGAAGCACAGGTACCTGCATTGCTCGAAATGCTCGCCATCCCCTATACGGGTTCGCGAGTCCTCGCCAACGGCATCTCACTCGACAAAACATTGACCAAGCGTATCTGGCGCGACCGCCGTCTGCCCGTGGCCCCCTTTCAGGAATTCACCTTCGGCGATGAGCCTTTGCGCCCAGAGTTGAAGTTTCCGCTCTTCGTCAAGCCTGCCCGCGAAGGGACGGGCATGGGCGTGGACAATAATGCGATCGTCAAGGATGAAGCGGAACTGCGAGACCGGGCGCAATACATCATCAACGTCTATCAACAACCTGCCCTGGTGGAAACCTTTCTCCCCGGGCGCGAGTTCACCGTAGGCATTTTGGGGCGCGCCGACGCTAAACTCTATGGGCGGCACCCGGATTGGTACGAAAAGGATGGCTTTCACCGTTTCCCCATACTCGAACTGGATACAGGAAATACCGACGGGCTGTGGGTGTATACAAACGAAGCGAAATCCAAGGATGTGGGACCCGAGGGTAACGAAGGTTTTTTCTGCCCAGCAAATATCGACCCGGAACTCGAAAAGAAGCTTAAGCATCTTGCGTATCGCGCCCATAACATCCTCAACATCTTGGATGTATCCCGGACTGACATTCGTCTTGATGAAGAAGGTAACCCGCGCCTGATGGAGCTCAATACGCTGCCAGGACTAACCCCCAATTACAGCGATCTTTGTCTGCAGGCGGCTGCCGAGGGAATTGGTCATACAGATCTAGTGTTGGAAATTCTTTATCTCGGCGCAGGGCGGTGGGGAATGCTCGAACCAAGGGAAGCAGAGGAAGTAAAGAAAAACGGCAAATAAGCCACAAGACCGCGGATAAATCCGCGGTCTTTTCATCAATTCTTCAAGCAGTCCGACTACTAATCGTCCCCGCCCTCCCCACCTTCAAAATTATTCCCTTCATGGCAGGAGGTGCAACTTGCCTCGAACACCGACGAAGGATGGCATTCGCGACAGGATGCGCCGCCATGACGAATCCCACTACCGCCTTCATCCACCCGTGGTTCTGGATGGGAGAAGTTGAACTCGGCAGGCGACCAACCTTGAATATCATGGCAGGATTCGCACTGAGCGCCAAAGGCTCCTGCATGGAAAGCGGGATCTTGATGACAACTCACACAAGCTGTAGAAAGTCCTTTGTAGGTACCGTTCGTGTGGCATTGATCGCATTCCACATTGGAATGCCCACCCGCCAGTGGGAAGTTCGTACGGCTGTGATCGAAATCGGCATCATCCCAACTGGATACATTATGGCACGTCTCGCAATCTGAACCGTTCTCGCCGTTATGAACGTCGTCTTGAACATGGCAGGAGTAACAGTCTTGCGGTGCGGATTGAAGGTCGGTGATCGAACGTGCATCAAGATGACATTTTGTACACGGAATATCACCCCCATGCCCACCCTGAAGCTTGAAAGGATACGCGTTGTGATTGAAATCATCAAAGCGATCCACACCATCATGACATGCCAGGCAATCCGCGCCAAATGAAAGGACATGGGCCTGGGTGAAGGCAATGTCCATATCGTTGTGGCAGGTCTGGCAGGAGTCTGAAGCGAAGGTTGTAATTCCCTCTCCATGACAATCTTCGCAAACGATTGGGGCGCCACCATCTTTCCGTTGATGTTCGTTCAATGAGAAACCAAGGGATTCGTGCGGGAAGCTGTTCTCGCCAAGGTCAGTTAGAGAGGCACTCGCGCCGCGATGTTCCTGGTGGCAATCGCGGCAGGCAACGCTTGGCGATTTTTGAACAATGCTGCCATGTAGTTGAGCCACATCCCGCATCTGGTCGGCGATATTTGTATGACATTCAAGGCAGCGGTCTGCCATTGTGGCACGTTCCCACGGAGCCGTATGACATGACTGGCAATCCTGTATCTGGGCATGCGAATCCACACCGCCCATGGATTCACCGGGCTGTGCGTTCAACGCGCCGGAACTAAACATTTGCGAACCGCTGGCAAAAGCAACACCAACCAGCACAAACAAAGTAATGAAGGCAGCAAGAACGCCGGAGCCTGTCAGACAGCCAAGACGATTATTTTTATTCATATCCCCTCCTACTTGAGAAGTGTGGCGTAATACAAAGCGCCGCTCATATGCACAAAAGCGGAAATAAACAATGCGACACCAATCGGAATGTGGACGGCATGCCAAAGCGACATCATCTGGCGTGTACGGTTGAGCGCCTGCTGCGAAACAGCACCTTCGATCACAAGTCCATCCAGGGTTCGCGGGACGCGAGTAAAAATGTATCGTCCAATAAATCCACTAAACACGATGATAAATGTAAGCAGGGTCGTTGCACCGGCGAGACCATTGAACTTCCATGAGGTGTGAAGCAGAACCATGAAAGGACCGACCAGACCCATGTAAATATGGAACTTCAACCAGGTGGACATGCGCCCAAGCGCTGTACCACGGCTCCGTTTCCGCAGGCTGTAGAGGGTCTCGGTCAACAACATCAAAAAGAAACCAAAAATTCCCAATACATGCCCGAACAAATCACTGGCAGCCGGGATCTCACGCATCCAAAGCGTGACCAGCCCATACCCCGCACCGATAAACACACAAGTAACGAAAGCAAGCCAAAGTTCTATATTTCCACGTAACATCTTTGCCCTCCCGAGGCAATTGAGTTGAACAAGTTTATGAGACAGCAGCCAAATGCTTTGACCAGAAATCCACGATCACATCACCGACCTTTGCGTCCTTTGCAAGCAACCTGTCGCGGATCGTGGAGATATTGAGCTGCTCTGCGATGATGCGCTGCAGTGGCATGGAGAGTTTTTGATCACCCATGACCACCGCCCCCAACAGATGATTCTCTCCAACCAACAAGCGAACGTGATTCACCTCGAAGCCGCCCTGGGTCACAATGGCATCTGGCAATTGACGCCATGTCTCGCTGTCGCCGCGGGCGATGCCAACCAGGTCATCGTCATGCCCGTTCCCCACGGCGCCAATGATGGTTGTTGTCAGCCCGGCAAGGCGAGTGACATTGAATGGCACGGATTTAACGTATGGCATGCTCCGCCCAGCCATATTTAAACCTGCGGCAAAACCCTGCTCACGGGCGGGGCTCCACAAGCTATCCAACACGGACCTACCAGACAAAGGATCGTATACCTGTGCCACATCGCCCGCAGCAAAAACATCGGTTTCATTGGTTTGCAGATATTCATTCACAAGGATTCCGCGGTCACAGGCAAGATCCGCTCTCTTCGCAAGCTCTATTCGCGGCTTGATACCCACGGCATAGGCGAACATGTCGCATTTCATCGTCCGCCCATCCAATAAACGGACTCCAATAACCCTCCCCGACCGCCCAAGGATTTCGATCACTTCAGAACGTAGATGTAACTCCACGCCTTCTTCCTGAAGTCGCGCTTCGACAATACGCGATTCCTGTTCATCCAACACGCTGGTCCAATAGCGGCTGCCGCGCAGCAAATAATGGACATGGACCGCGCGTGCAAGCAGCCCTTCGGTCAGTTCGAGGGCAGTAATTCCGCCGCCGACAACAACGGCTGTCCTGCCACGCCTGGCAAGCTTCAGGATCGCATGAGCGTCTTCCAGATGATCGAGTTTCACCACGCCCTGCAAATTTGCGCCGGGAATCGTGAGAGGCGTCGCCGAAGCTCCGGTGGCGATCAACAACTTATCATATGAAAGAAGCGCCCCGCCGGTCAGGGTGACAGTTTTGGTTGCCCTGTCAATCTCTGTAACACGCGTCTTCTTAAAAATGAATTTCAAACGGCTGTATTCTTCACGCTTTTTGGGGAAGAGAGCCTTGTCGTGAAGCTCGCCAGTGAGGAAGTACGCCAGTCCGGGCCTGGAATAATACCCATGCGGGTCATCCCCCAACATGATGATCTCTCCGCCTCGGTCAATGCTGCGGATCGCTTCCACAGCAGAGATCCCCGCCACGCCTGTGCCAATGATGATATATCTCATTCCGAGCCTCCCCCCGTTTGCCCAGCCTGCTCGAATCGAAGGGCTCCCCGCGGACACCGGGCAACACATTCACCGCACGTCAGGCATTCTTTATGCTTTACTGGTTCACCTCTCCATGCATGAGCGCGGACATCGATCCCGATGGGACAGTTATATGAACAAATGCCGCATTGCACACAGCGATACGGGTCGGGCACGACGAAGCCCGCCGCCATGACAATCCGCTGACCGGGCTGTGAAGAAAGCAAGTCAAAGAAAGACAATGTATACTCCTTGGTAATTGTCGCAGTTCGGCATTAAAGGTTACGGGGAATCAATTTAAATTCTAAATCTGCCTGAGTATCTCCAAATAGTGTCAAATGTCATAAAAAAAACTCCTTACAAAAGTCTCATCTGCCGCAGCGGTTTACAAAGTATATAAGTCTTTAGAGTAATCCCCCAAAAAAACAATCCCGGTGCGTTGTGCGCCTCCTTCTGCAAGAGGTTAAAATAAAAAAACAGGGTCATCTCTCGATGACCCTGTTTGGTTGGCAAATATGATGCTATCTTCTTACGAGAGGGGCACTACGTTCGCCGCTTGCAAACCCTTCGGTCCTTCCTCGATGGAAAACTCCACCTTCTGCTCGGCTTCCAACTTGCGATAGCCGTCGGTCTGAATGGCGCTAAAGTGAACGAACACATCCTCGCCTCCATCGCGCCCAATAAAGCCGTAGCCTTTGGTCGCATTGAACCATTTAACGGTTCCAACGATACGGTCAGACATTTTTACTACTCCTGCTGTTAAAAAATTTATGCCCGCCATGGCGCCGTGACGCCACGTGCCGGGCATGCGACCGCAAGATTATCATGGCTGTATGGGAGTGTCAAGATAATTTTTCTCAAAATACAGGTCGATTTTTTTCGTCAAGACGGAGAGGCGGTAAAATGGTTTTCAACTGAACAACCATCAATCCACCCCCAAGGAAATACACCTATGAAAATTGGAATCATCGGCGCCTTAGACGAAGAACTCATCCCCATTCGGGCGCTCTCTAACCATCTCGAAAAGCTTGAACGCGGCAAACGCATCTACTGGCACGGTGACATGCACGGGCACCAGGTTTACCTGACCCGCTGCGACCCGGGTAAGGTCAACTCGGTGATCGCAACACAGCAACTGCTCGATTTTTTCGAGCCGGATTGTCTCTTCAACATGGGCAGTTCGGGTGCGCTCTCACCAGACCTTGAAGTAGGCGACCTTGTGATCGCCACGGATGCCATTCAGCATGATTACGACCTGACCGGTTGGGGGATGAAACCCGGCGAAATCCTCTTTGATGTTGTCACCAAACCAGAAACAGGCCAGCTCGGTTTCACTTCACGTCATGCTTTTGCCACCGACCCTAAACTTGCCGAGTTGGCATTTGAAACCGCCCAATCTGTTTCACTGGACGAAATTGGCGGGCATGCACCCAATGTGTACAAAGGCCGCGTAGTCAGTGGCGACCAGTTCATCAGCAGCGTTGAAAAAGCCGGTCAACTGCTCGCCATCCACAACGCTCTTGCCGTGGACATGGAAGCCGCCGCCATCGCCCACACCTGCGAGATCAACAAAGTGTCTTTCCTGTGCGTGCGCGCCATGTCCGATAAAGCCGACCACTCTGCCAACGTCAGCTTCAACGACTTTCTTGTCGCCGCCACGGACAATTACGGAAAGGTCTTCGACCAACTCATTCAGAAACTGGGCAACTAAAAGGATCAGCCTGTCGGTTCCATCTCCTCTTCCACGACACGAAACACCGTATCATGCACATGAACAGGCTGTAAAACTTTGATCGCCATGTTATCCCCCGCTTTAACCCACAAGACGGTGTGATGATCCACTTCCAGCGAGATGACCCGTTGGACAAAATCAGTGGTGTGGCCGAGGATGTGGATCTTATCTCCCAATTTCAGCCCCTCCTGCAAAGTGAGCGACGCCACGCCAAGGTGATTATAGTAATGAGTGACCTTTCCAACTTCGACTTCCATTTTCATGCTCCTGCCAAACCCCTACAGGCGGGTCTGGCAGATACACAATAGCACAGATCGAGCCCAGCTGAATTAAAACAACGCCTGATATACTTCGAGTCATGTTCAAACGAATTTCCGGAGTCCTCCTTCGCGGACACCAGGTTGCCTCTCGGCCTTCCAAAGATTACCCGTACAGCGCCCTCGAAAAACAGAAACCATTCTTCAAAACCCGCGGGTTGGACTTATATGAATATTTCAACGGCACGTTGAACATCTCGATCGCGCCGCTGAGGTTCGAAATGTCTGCGCCTGAGTTCACTTTTCCCCTCGTGGAATGGACTGAGCTGCATCCACCAGAGACATTCTCATTCTCACAGTGTATCGTGCACTTCAAGGAAAATGCCTACCCTGGTTGGATATATTATCCGCACCCCGAAACGAAGAAGAGACATTTTCAAGACCCAAGCCTGATCGAGGTCATTGCAAAATATATCCCAGAGATCCTATATGGAGACTCCCTCGATGTGGAGGTCAATCTAAAGGAGATCACGGTTCAGGCGAAATGACAGCCTGGGAGGCAGACCAAGCCCGGCCTGAGCCTGATGCGGTGGGACTCCATCACCCAAAAGTTCTATTTTTTGGGGCAAATCCATCCGGGGTCGTGTAAAATTATCAATAATCATGCGAATTGGTTTTATTTCAGATATCCATGGCAGTTTTACCGCGCTCGAAGCAGTCCTGGCGGATATAAAGAGGGAGGGAATCGACCAGTTGATCTGTTTGGGCGACACGGTGAGCCTGGGACCCCAGCCCGGCGAGGTGTTAAACGCCTTGAAGGAATGGAATGCCGTCACCATCATGGGCAACCACGATCAGGCGATCCTCGACCCGGACCATGCCGCCCAATTCGAGATCACGCCTCACCTCATCCCCGATCTGGAGTGGGGAGTGGAGCATCTTTCATCGGCGGAGATGGACGTGATCCGCTCATTCAAATTTATGCACACCGTCAGGTTCGAGAACGGCATTGAACTGCTGGCATATCACGGCTCGCCCAAGTCGACCACGGAGTTGATTGTTGCGACCACGCCGCAGGAGAAACTGGACGAGTTATTTGCAGGGCAAAGCGCATCGGTATTCATCGGGGGACATTCGCACATCCAAATGCACAGGCGTAATGGAACAAAATTGATCCTCAACGCAGGAAGCGTCGGGAATGCCTTTTTCTATCCCTATTCGCCGGGCAACCCACCCCGCCTGCTGCCCTGGGCTGAGTATGCCGTCATCGAGCAGGCAGGGGATTCCCTGCGCACGGAAATGCGGCGCGTTTATTTCGATATCGACAAGCTGTTGGGGTTGGTAAAGAAAAGCGGACTGCCCGGCACGGATTGGTGGGTCCGCCAGTACGCGGATGCTCCGTAAGGACGTAGCTCTTAATTGCTATCATTTGGAGTATGTGTGGGGCCAGCTAGGCACGGTGAGTTAAGATTCAATAACTGGAAGGTATAACGTAATGACGATCCATGTCTTCAAGAACGCAAGATTGATCGACGGTACAGGCGCAAAACCCATCGAACACAGCGCCGTCGCTGTTGAGGGCGAAAAGATCCTCTACGCGGGGAAAGCGGAAGATTGGAAAAACCCCGAAGGGAAGGAAATCCACGAACTCGACCTGAGCGGCAAGACCGTGATGCCCGGTTTGATCGACAGCCACGTTCACATCGCCGCCGAATGCCTGCCCGACAGCACGCTTGCCGGTCCGTGGGGTTGGACGACGCTCATCATGTTGAAACACGCCCAAAACACGCTTGCGGCGGGAGTGACGACCATCCGCGATGTGGGCGGAAGGCATCACCTCGAGTTCTCGCTTCGCAAGGCGGTGGAGATGGGACTCTTCGCCGCGCCGCGCATGTCACTCGCTGGCAAACTTCTTTCGATCACGACAACCGGAACAGAATGGTACGACGGCATGTACCGCGAAGCTGACGGCGTGGATGAGGTCCGCAAGGCGGCTCGGGAACAACTCAAAGCCGGAGCCGACCTCATCAAAGTTTTGGCAACGGGCGCGGTGTTGGCTCCCGGAGAAAAACCGGGCGCGGCGACCTTCGAAATGGAAGAAATCCGCGCGGCGGTGACCGAGGCGGCAAAGGTCGGCAAAATCGTCGCGGCCCATGCGCATGGCATCGAAGGAATCCGCAACGCCGTAGTGGCGGGAGCAAAGACCATCGAGCATGGGACGTATCTCAACCAGGATCCGCGCCTGATGGAACGCATGGCGAAAGAGGAAATTTTCCTCGTGCCCACGCTGAAGGCGGGATACGACGTGATCTACGGAGACCGACCAGGCATCCCGGATTGGATCATGGAGAAAAGCAAGGCGACGCAGGAAGATGCGCTGCGATCCATCAATGAGGCGTACAAGATGGGCGTGCCCATTGCCATGGGGACAGACGCCGCCACACCGTATAACTTCCACGGCGAGAACGCGATGGAGTTGTATTACATGTCGCAGGCGGGGATGACGAACATGGATTGCATCGTGGCTTCGACAAAGAACGCCGCCCGTGCCCTCGGCTGGGACTCGAAACTCGGCACGCTCGAAGCCGGGAAACTGGCGGATTTGATCGTGGTCAAGACCAATCCGCTCGAGGATTTGAAATCACTGGCAGACCGGAAAAACATCGAGTGCGTGATGCAGGGTGGAAAGTTTGTGGCGAGGCAATTCTCTGAACCGAACGGAATCCCCGAGGAGTTGATGGCTGGTGCGTGGATCTGCTGCGGGTTTTAGATAAGCATCGAAACCTTCATACCAGCATTATAGATAACGTTTCCCACATCGCATTCGCCCCGGGAATCACCGCCCTCGAAATGGAGTAAAATTGTCCAATCATTTCCAAAATCATCATAGAAGGCGAGGCGCGCATGTTCGTCACCAAGAACCTTTAC
>CAZYLM010000084.1:0-10960 GCA_964648645.1 uncultured Anaerolinea sp. | reverse complement strand
CTATCTGGAAACCGCATAATTGATATAGAACGAAAAGGGCATTCAGGGTTCCTGAATGCCCTTTTTTATTTAATTTCCAAATCTTTTCTTTGTCTTATAATCAATTTCATGAAGAAAATCTTTGTACTCTCGTTTTTGATCATCCTCTTGTGCTGCGCATGCTCTCCAGGTACGCCACCTCCGCTTGAGCTGGCAGCCATCACCAGGAACTCCGTGAGCGTTTCGATCCGCCTTGAGAACGATGGAACCGGAATGTATTTTCTCTCAGCCACATTTAACCCGGAATCGGGATTGCATCTATACAGCAAGGACCTGCCAATCTCTGGAGTCGATGGGCTTGGACGGCCAACTCTAGTGGAAGCCGGAGCCGAAAGCCAGTACAAGGTGAAGGGCGAGTTGATCGAAAGTGTTGCGGCTCAGATCCCCGAGTTTGAGCCGAAAGCTCTCCTGGTTTATCCCGTGGGGGCTGTGACTTTACGCATGCCGATTGACCTCCCGGCAGGTAAAGGCTGGGTGGATGATACGGTCAAAATCACATATATGGCATGTTCGGAAAACGGGTGCAAAGCTCCTGTTATGGGCATGGAGATTGCCATCCGAATTCCCGGGAAAGAGGCGCTGTATTAACTCACTAACGATGGGAGACACATGAAGAAATTCAATATTATTTTTATCCTGTTCTTGGGAGTAATGGCTTGCAAAACATTGTCGCCAACTCTGCAGAGTACTTCAAGCGCAGATGTCAGAAACGAGCCAACAGCTTTCCAAACGACAGAAGAAGCCGTTAGAGTAGCTGCCTCCGGATTTACCATTGTGCGCCTCAACCCGGCCGACGGCGACCTGACCGCCATGCTGGCAGAGGAAGCCCGTAAAGCGGTTGGTCTCGGGCAAACTCCTGTTGTGGAATTCGATGCAACCTGGTGTCCGCCCTGTCAGGCGATCGATAAAGCGATCCGTGAAGAGAACAAATTGATGATGAATGCCTATGCAGGCACCTATATCATCAAATTGGATGTTGACGAATGGGGCTGGGATAATGGTCGAGTCGAAATGTTCCAGTTTGAGGCGATTCCTGTTTATTTCAAGCTGGATGATGCAGGAAGCCAGACCGGTGAAGTGATCGATGGCGGCGCATGGGGTGAGGATATCCCCGAGAACATTGCCCCGGTGATGGATGAATTTTTCCACGGCACATAAACAAAAAGGAACCCGCTTGATAGCGGGTTCCTTTTTCTAATATACGATCAATAAATTAATGGGCTGCGGCGGTCGCCAATTCCCTGATTTCCTTTTTGGTCTCATACACCCGCACAAGTTTGCCATCTTGCATTTGCAAGACACGGTCTACGAATTGACACATACGCAGGTCATGCGTAACGATGATCCCTGCCCGCCCGTTTTCATGGATGAGATTTGCAAAGGTCTCCACAACCTGGAAGGCACGTTCAGTATCGAGCGAAGCGGTCGGCTCATCTGCCAATACCAACGCCGGGTTGTGGATGAGCGCGCGGGCAATGGCAACACGCTGCTGCTGCCCGCCCGACATTTGTGCGGGCAGGTTATGAAGCCTCTCCGCCAGACCGAGACGTGCCAATAATTCATCCGAGCGGATACGGCTGGCATGGTCCAGCCTGCCGTTCAGTCGTAGCATGAATTCCACATTCTCCCGGGCAGAGAGGTAAGGGATGAGGTTATTCGCCTGAAAGGTAAAACCGATCTTCTCCCGGCGCAGTTTAACACGGTCCGTTTCGGACATTCTAGAGAGATCCTGACCGTCGATAAGGACTTCTCCGCTGGTGGGCGAAAGCAAGGCCGCAAGGATGGAAAGCATGGTGGTCTTGCCCGAGCCAGAGGGACCCACCAAGGCAACGAATTCACCGAACTTTACCTGGAATGAAACGTGATTGACCGCATTGATGGCGGCGCCATCGAGCGTGAAGGTCTTTACCAAATCATGGACTTCCAATGCAACAGCAGACATTTTCTAACCTAACCTTAGAGCTTTAAGTGGTTCTATTCGAACCGCATATATAATGGATACCATCCCGCCCAACGGGCCAATGAACAGCAGCAGGGCGATCGCGATCAAGGAGCGCGTCCCATTGAATGCCAATGGGATATTGGGCGGCAAGCCCAGTGAAAAGAGATAGTTCAAGGTCGCGCCGATACCCACACCAATGGCTGTGACAATGATGATCTGGATCACTGCAGAAAGGCCGACGACATAATTCGACGAGCCGATGGCTTTTAGCACACCGATCTGGGGTACTTTCTGCAAAACCTGGATTTGAAAAAAACCGCCGATCACAAGGATGCCGATAAGCAGGGTGAAGGCGCCCTGGGTCTGAACCGTTCCCTGTTGAGCGGTGTAACCCGGGATATTATTGATCGTTGTTTCAATATCGGCGACTTCGATATTGGGCACCCGCTCCATCAAGCGCGATTTCATCTCTTCCACCTGGGCGGGGTCCTGTAATTTGACAGCGATAATGTTCGGATATGGCGTATCGCTATTCAGATCCGCCTCAGCCTGTGGGCGCATCAGCTCCCATGTGGAAGGCGGGACGAAGATCGTGGGCTGGAAGAAATACGCCTGTTTATCGACAAGCCCAACGATGGTAAGCGTAAAGAATTCATCTTCGGTGCCCTGGGTGGAACGAATTTCAATAGTGTCGCCAATCTTTACATCTGTACGTTGCGCCACTCCCATGTCCATGACGGCTTCCCGCGCTTCTCCGCCCCGGAAATATCTACCATCCAACAAGGGTGGCATGCCTGGCTTGCCTGCCTCCACGCCCAACATCGATATTTTCAAAGGTTCGGGCAGGGAAACGATCTCGGAATTCGACGTATAGATCGGTCCTGCATCAGCTACTCCATCCACACGGCGCACTGCTTTGACGGTGTTCGTTTCAAGCCGGCTCGCGGTAATGCTGTAATCTGATTTTTCCAGAAATACGATCAACTGAGCATCGAGATTCGCGACATATTGTCGGTTCGCATCAGACAGCCCCTCCCCCAGCGCGGCGATGAAAAGAACCAGGACAGTGATCAATGCTATAACAAGAGCGACCAAAAGGAAACGTCCACGATTGCGAAACACTTCCTTGATCGCAAGGTAAGTTGCTATTACAAGACTATTCATTTCTTTCACTTTCTATGCCAAGGGTTTTGTATCAAAAGGCTTCTTCCAATCCACGCCCATGATGCCATGCAGGAGCAGGTCAACCGGCGGGTGGTCTGCGATATCTTCGTAGTAGTAAGGCAGACGGATCAGTCCGTCTGTACCGATAACAAAGGTACCGGACATTTGATAGGCATCCTGACCGGGATGAGGTAACTCCGGCTTATATCCCTTGACCCGGGCGAGCCTTCGGTTCGAGGTCCATATACGAGGCGAAAGCAATGTCTGCCAAAAATTGCCGCGAAAAAGACCATACGCACGGTAGGCGGTCCTGTCTGGGTCAGCGAGGCACAACGCCCCAGGTGCACGCTGCTCACAAAAAGATTTGGCAGATTCAGGCATGGAGTGGGAAACGATCGCGAGCATCAACCCCTTTTCAATCAGGGTTTGATGCGCATCAATCAATTGGTCTACCATCTCCTTGCATTGCGGACATCCGAAATGACGGGTGAAGGCAAGAATCAGCACGCCATTTTTCCAAAGAGAGGAAAGCTTGGTAGGTTTTCCGTTCCCGTCCAGTAAGGTGAGGTCGGGAGCGGGGTCGTTGAATTTCAGTTGAACTGTATTTGACATATACCCATTCTACCATGTTGCAAAGGTTTTGCAAAGGTTTTGTTAATAGACAATTTTCGAGAAAAAAGACACAGTTTTGGCTGTGTCTTTTCATATTACGAAATATGGAGGACCGATTTCTCCACCTTGTTCCCCTTTTTATTCATCCTCCGCCAACTGCTGTAATCGTTGAGTGAGATCCAGCGACGCTCTTCGGTCCGGTAGAACCAATCTTTGTCCTGTTGATAGTAAACAAGTACGTCGGTCGACTCCCATATATTTAGGATTTCATTGCCATGTGCATGGGTATCGTCGAAATCCGTGGTGGCGCGCTGCCCCATCTCACTGTATAGCTCGTTCAACTCAAGCAATTGCGAATTGATCTCGGATGAAAGATGATTGACTTTCAGCCCGATCCGTTTTGCCTCATCGAAAAGAATGGGGTAACCATGGGAGGGGTACTTCGAATTGAGTGTCGAAGCGATCTGATCTGCAACTGCCTCTTCTTTGATATGATACGCGAGCAGTTCTTTGCACAACATAATGGAGAGGGATTCCGCCCGATCCACCGCACCGATCACGAGCGGATGGACATACTGGAATAGCTGTTGATACGGGTTTTCGTTCGTATCAGACTTCTGCGCCTGCCACAACCGGACGACGCGGTTCAATTCGTCCAGGCTGACGCTGACACGATCATTGTCGCGGTCTATCGGGGAGAGGGAATGTGTCAGAGATGTATCCACCGAGGTCAGGTATGCCATCGGACCCATATGGATCTCATTCGCGCCGAGTGTGATCATGGTGGCGGCTGAAGCGCATTCCAGCGGGATGACTGCAACGATCTCATCACAGTACTGCCGCAGGAGATTCACGATGCGCAGCGATGCCTGCCCATTCCCACCGCTCGATTTAATAAATAGATAGATGGTCTTCTGCTTACCGATCTTTTCCAGCAATTCGAAGAGGGCAAGCACATCGTCATGGCAGACCGCTCCGCGCGGATTATTGAAGTACGTCACAAGGGTCCCGCCCAGCTGCACCGTCAGGTCTTTGATGATCTTCTGTGTCTTTTCGAAAAGAATAGGGGGCTGCTTTGCCTTGTTTCCTTTTCCTGCTTTGTTATTGGATTCCATCGCTAAATACTCCTGTCCTCATGATGGACGTATGGTATCACCAATTGGTGATAATGGAATGAGTGGAAGGTACTATTTAACTCTGCGCGACCAGATCCAACCGCCCGCCAGACCGATCACTTGCCCGGTCAATGTAGCAGTGAACACCCCGGCCACTCCCTGGTTTGCCAGCCAGTCTGGAAGGCTAAAGAAGCCGAATGCCAGCAAGTTATAGGCAAATAATCCTCCCAATAACATGCCAAGCGCTAAACGCAGGGAAGTCGTCCGTTTGAAGAATTGCGAAGCGAGGACAAACAATATGCCCGCGCCCAGCAAAACCAACAACATGGATAAAGACCAGGCAGATACGCGGGGAAAACCCTCTTTGGTGACGAAGGAATCGGATTCTACAATTACAGCGGGGGTCGGTGTTGGCTGGGCAGATTGTGTCAACTCGGGAACCACAACGGTCACCGCCACTTCACCCGATTGAGAAACATCCAATTGCAAGACCTCAGATATCGAAGCAGGCTCACTGGTCACACGAATTTCCAGCAAACCAGGCTTATCCAGGCCAAACGCTGCCTGGGCTACCCCGCCCGTTGTTACCGATTCGACCTGCTGCAAAATCCCTCCGCCCTCACCGGTCAATAACATCGAGAACTGCACAACTGTTCCATCCGGCACTGGGTTGCCATTATGATCCAGGATCACGCCCGTGCGCAAAGAGATCGTGTCGCCGATCTTGAACAATGACGTAGCTGCAGGTTCAGGTGTGCTGCCCGGCTTCGGCGTAGTTATATCAGCTGGCAGGTCCAGAAAGATCGGGATGATCTGATTCGGGCTTGGCGATGTGACCGTTATCAGATCATAGCCAACCGCAGCGACTGAGACCGGTGATGCGCCAGTCGGGGTCAACTCCTGGAAGAGCAGGCGTACGGCAACATCGATAAATTCAGGCTGTTTGCTATAAAGCGCATAGTATGCCGTGAAGCGCGAGATGGTCGTGGTATCGTAATAATACGGCGCGCCGAACGAAAAAAGGATCAATTGCTTGTTCAACAAAAGCTCGGAGCGTTCCCGCAACAGGCGGCTGATCAATTCAGACTGACCGCTCGAGTAACCTGTAACAGATACAACAACCCAATCAGCGGCATCCAGATCGTCGGCTACGAACTGATTATCGTCAGGCGCATCCAAAAAAGCGAGCACATTCTCAAAAGAATAAGACTTGAGGCGGAACTCCTCCACTTGATTCCCGCCCTGCGGACCATACAACCTCAATACTGCACCTTGCATCGCATCAGGCGCGAACTGAAGCTGGGTCGAACAACCCGAACATTGCGCCCCGCTGACGGTGTCGGTAAGGAATACGATCCGATCGTTTGCCTGAGGAGGCAAAGGCAGAATGGATGCAAGGTCTTGTTGCTCCGGACTGATGAGAGTCGCCGCGCTCCTTGCTATTTGAAATGAGATATTGGATCCGGAATCCTGCCCGGCAGCCTCCGTCTCAGCCAGGGAAGGGTTTGGTGTGGAGCCCAGAATCACATTATTGATCGAAAAACCATCGTACAAACGAAGTTTGGCGGCAAGGATGCGTGCCACTGAGGCATCCACTCGTTGGGCAAAGGCCGGGTCTTCGCGATACTTCTGCGCAAAAAATTCAAGGGTGCGGACCACTGAAGTAAAGGAATCCGGCGTATCATCAGACCTGATATTGCCGAGGTACAGCAGGTCATTACCTGCCAGAAAGGCATCGCGTGCGGCAATTCGAGCCTGAAACCCACCACCACCAGAAGCATAAAAATCGTGGACGGCGGCAGTGCCGAGGTTATCGCTCAAAAGCAAACCGCCATTTGTGTACCAGGATGAAAACTCCGGCAGGGCAAGGATCTGCGAAAGGGCTTGCTGGTCAAAACTGATCGGGCGGGTGGTGGCGCGAATGTTCCCTTGAAATCCCTGATAGCGTATATGAGAGACAAGCAAACCATCCACAACTTCGTTATCTTCCACATTGCTGCCTGTTACAGCGAAGAAGGGTGCGAACTCCACCTGCTTCAATTGTTCAATGGATTTTCGGACAGTGGAAACTTCATCCTGTGTCAGGCGGTCGGCACCCCCAGCGCCTGGGAAGTGTTTTGCTATGACAAGGATGTTTCCGTGGGAGCCGCGATGCAAACCCCGGATGTATGCCCGCCCCATTTCACCCACCCAAAACGGATCGCCCCCAAAAACACGGGTGCCAAGGTCGCCGCCAGAAGCAGCGGGAGACTCGAGCACATCCAGCGAAGGTCCGAGATAAAGGTTGAAACCTAACTCAGAAATCTCCTCCCCCCGCACCACACCTGCTTCCTCAGCAAGGTCCGGATCCCATGTGGCCCCGATTGCCATCTGGCTTGGAAGTTGGGTCACACTAGAAAGGATCTGATCAGTGGGGTAGCCATCCCCTTCCTGTGAAATACCGATGAACAATGGAACATAAGATGCCTTTGTTTCGTTGCCGGTCAAAGGGTCAACAGAATGATTGACAGAAGCGTCCCATTCGACCTTCTGCAGACTCTGAACGAGTTGGTATGCCGCAGTTGCTGTTCCATCTTCGATAAAATTATCGTTCTCACGCGCCAGGACCACCCCTCCAACATGATGCTGAACGATCAGATTGGCAATCTGGGATTCTGGGCCGGTGGCTGTGCCGGTAAAAGAGACAAGGAACAATTGCCCCACCCGCTCCTCCGGTGACATGGAGTCTAGTACTGCACGTACAGCCGCGGGCGGCGTGGCAGCTTGTGCCTGCGCTGGCGTCAGGGGCAGCAACAAAAGGAGAAAGATAAGAAAAAATATTCGAATTACACGCATTGTCCCACTCTTATAACATAAAGGTCCGGAAAAGTCTTCAAGGTTCCGAAGCCCCATCGCGAATAGATCGACCTGAAGAATCCAACGCTGACAGTGTTACCTGCCAAGTGCTTTCAACGCCCCGGCAGGATCGTCGGTGATAATGCCATCGACGCCCCAGTCGCGCAGGCGTTGAATATCGTCAGCGGAGTTGACCGTCCACACATGCACACGGCGTCTGACGCGATGCGCCCGCTGAATCTGTTCCCGACTCGCATTCGAGAGATGCAAATGCAATGCATGATAGTCTCCGAACATAAAACCGAAAGAACGCGCCCACATCCCGAGTGCCCCGGTCATGGCGAGCAAGCCACGTGATACATTCGGCAGGACACGCGCAGTTACCTTCAAGTTGTAGGGCAGGAATGACGAGAGGATGATCCGGTCTCCAATATCATGGCGCTTTATCACTTCACAGACCTTGAGTGCCAAGCCATCGAAGGGGGCAGAGTAGTTCTTCATCTCGATATTGATAAGTTTGTCCTTGCCGACGATTTCCAATACTTCATCAAGTAAGGGAATCCTGGTTCCCTTGAATGCCGGGCTGAACCATGAACCCGCATCCAACTTGCGGACATTTTCAAGTGTCAAGGAGGAGATGCGCCCCGCCCCGTCGGTGGTACGTTCGACGTTCGAGTCATGAAGCACCACCACATGACCGTCAGCGGTGAGCTTTACGTCGAGTTCCACGCCATCCGCCCCTTTTTGAAGAGCAGAGGAAAATGCGGGGAGTGTGTTTTCCGGCGCATGGAGCGAGTCGCCGCGATGGGCGAGAAGGATGGGGCGTGGGAAACTGTCTAGCATTGAGGAATGGGCTTGAGCGGAGTCTCTGAACCGGGTTTAAATATCCACAAAATAAGCCATGGCTGCGCGGTCAATCATCTCCCGGTTCATGGAGGGCGCTACAGCCAGATACGAGGCGATATCCAGAATTTGGTCGCAAAGATCGCGCGGATGCGATGCACGCAATTTGCGGTTGCGTTTGATATACCATTCCTGCAGGAGGTAAGCCAAACCCTGATCGTTGTATTCGATGCGCTTATCCTGAGCGACACGTTTGAAGATCTCGCGATATTCCTCGAAAGACGGGTCGCCGATTTCAATCTTGTGGCGCAGACGTCGCAGGAAGGCTTCGTCCACGAGGTCTTTGGGGGGAAGGTTTGTGGAGAAGACGATCAGTACATCAAAGGGCACCTCCACTTTACGACCGGTATGAAGGCGGAGGAAGTCCAAACGGTTTTCGAGCGGAACGATCCAGCGGTTGAGCAAGTCACGCGGGCGGACCTGTTGGCGGCCAAAGTCGTCGATGAGCAGGATGCCGCCATTGGCTTTGACTTGAAAGGGTGCTTCGTAAAATTTTGTGGTGTCATCAAAAACCAGGTCGAGACCTTCGAGGGTTAACTCACCGCCGACGACAATGAATGGACGGCGAATTTTGATCCAGCGCGGATCGCGGCGGCTGGAACCGCGCAACGTCCCTGTCGGATTGGAGCCTCCTTCATTATCCGGAGCAAGGCTGTGACTGACCGCATCGTAGACCTTGATGACCTGCCCATCCAGGTACAACGCATACGGGATGTACATGGTTTGGCTAAGAACAAGATTGCCAAAGGCGCGCGCAATGCTGGTCTTGCCGTTTCCGGGTGGTCCGTACATAAATATGGAGGTTCCGGAATTTAGGGCAGGTCCAAGACGTTGGAAAGTGGCTTCGGAGATAACCAATTGCGAAAGAATCTGCCGCATGGTACGTGTGGTGACTGCTACACGCCCGCTCTTCTGACGTCGGATGGATTCGTTGTAGACTTCGACGGGGACGGGGGCGGGACCGGCATACTGACTTCGCTCAAGCGCCTCACGCGCCCGGACGATGCCTGCGCCAGTGATCCCGTAGGTGTAGGAACCCTCGCCCAAACCGCCCTGCGATGACTTGATCTCGATGAGTTTTTCCTGTTTGAGGGTGGTCAATAACTGATCGGTTACACCAGCGAAGGGGAGGGTGATCTCCTCTGAGATCTTGCTCCCAGTGAGATATCCCCTAAAGTAAAGCACCTTGAGGATCAGATCCTGAAGCCAAAGCGGAGAAAGCCCTGTATCTTCCAGGGTATTGACCTGAGGTGGAGTAAATCCGCTGGATGTCGCGGGAGGGATCTGTCCGGTTCCTGGCTGTTTGGCTACCATAATTGCACCGTTTCCTGAAAATAAAAATACATCAAGCAGGGCTGATTATACTTCGTTTCGATTCCGTTCCATCGCTAAAGGAAGGTTGTTATGATTCTTTCACGACCTTGCAGGAACGAAAGGTGAAAGGCCGTTTTATATACTCCACTCAAATAACACAGCACCCGCAAAAAATTGCGGGTGCTGCTTTAGTCCAGACCCATCCTTTGTCGGGTAAAAGTTAAAACCTGCTACCCGCCAATCGCCGTCTTGATGATCAAGTTATAACCAGCTTTTTCGAAGCCGGAAGCGACCTTTTCCTGGAGTTCCTTACCCGGGGTCAGGGCGATCATGTACCCGCCCCTGCCGCCGCCTGTAACCTTGGCGCCCAAAGCGCCATTCTCAAGCGCCATTTTACATAGACTGTCGAGAATCTCGTGCGACATGTCCATGTCGATCAGGAGCTTGTGATTCTCAGTCATGATCCCGCCTGCCTTGGCAAGATCACCTGCTTCGAGAGCCTGTTTCAAATCCGTGCCCTGGGCGATGATGGTATCCAACCGCGAGCGGAAAAGTTTGGGATTATCCTTCTTCTGCACTTCGATGAATTCATCCAATGCAGCAGTGTTAGCGGTAATGCCACTATTGCACAAGACGATCTCGAACGGCTTCGGGGTCTTGATGCGCTCGAAGTTTTGTTTACCATTCTCCAACCAGAAACGGAGCAGACCGCCGTAGGTCGAAGCGGTGTTATCCACACCACTCGCCACACCATGATAAGGAAACTCGCCCTGCCAGGCAACACGGTTGATCTCTTCGATGGTGTAACCTAGTTTAAACTCTTCGTTCAATGCGCGGGCGAGCGACACGCAGCTCGCCGCACTGGCGCCCACGCCGCTGCCTGCCAGAAGGTTTCCCGCAACTGTGATCTTGATCGGGTTCTTCTCGACGTCGATGTTCATAACCTCGAGCACTTTGTTGATTGACCCGACCTGCTGTTCTTTTTTCTTTTCCTTGTAACCGGGGGCTTCGATGCGGTTATCTTCCAGCGTCCAAC
>CAZYLM010000083.1:0-11127 GCA_964648645.1 uncultured Anaerolinea sp. | reverse complement strand
CGGCATTGATGAGTTTGGTGTAATCGAAAATGCGACCGAAGAAATCGGGGAACTGAACGACGACCAACATAGTGGATTCGTCAATCAACGGAAGCAGCGCTTCGGGCCCGTCCTCATGGTTGGAGCTGTCGTCCCCAGCCTCGGTCAGGCCCATGCCTTGTGAATACGTGCGGATGACCTCGCGATACTGTGGGTTGACCGATGGCGACATAACGATCTTCTTGCGCTTGCCGCGAAATTGGGCATACGCAAGATTGACCGCTTCAGCCGCGGCAGTCGCGCCGTCATAATGCGATGCGTTGGAAACTTCCATGCCGGTCAGGTTCGTCATCAAGGATTGATACTCGAAGATGGCTTGCAGTGTCCCTTGGGAAATTTCCGGTTGGTAAGGTGTGTACGCGGTATAGAATTCACCGCGCCTGAGCATATGGTCGACAACGCTGGGAACGTAATGGTTGTACGCGCCTGCACCGAGGAAGGAGATCAGGTCCTGCCGCACGTTTTCGTTGCTGGATGCCATGTCGCCCAAATGAGCGGCGGCTTCCATTTCGGTCAGCGCAGGGGGCAGGTCGAGCTTGGGGAAGCGGTGTTTGGCAGGGATTGCCTCGAAGAGTCCATCAAGTGACTTCACGCCGACGGTCTTCAACATCGCATCCCGTTCTGCGGGAGAAATTGGGATGTAGGTCATGGGTTACCTTTCGAAGTAAAGAGATGCAAGAAATGAGTAACGATGCCTTTCCTTGTTACTCGCTCCTCATTTCTCGTTACTAGTGACTTCGCCCCTCACAATACTTCTCGTACTCTGCTGAGTCCATTACTTCACCGGTCGTACCACCCGCGACCTTGATCATCCACGCCGCACCATATGGGTCGGAGTTCAAAGACTCGGGCTTTTCCGAGAGCGCTTTATTCACTCCAGTGACCTTTCCTGCCACGGGCGAGTAGATCTCTGCAGAAGCCTTCACAGATTCAACGGATGCGATGGCTTTGCCGACAGTCACTTCTTCGCCCTCGTCCACGAGCAATTCGACGAAGACGATATCCGAAAGCTGTCCCTGGGCATAATCAGTGAGCCCAGCCGCGCCGGTCGCGGGGTCGAACCATTCATCAGACTTGGTGTACTTGAGATTGGAAGGGGTATTCATGATTAGTCTCCTGTTTGGTTTTTGGCGAATCAAAAGGACGCGCAATATTCCTATCGCGCGTCCTCTGTAATGGAACCTGAGAGATTGGTTTAGCCTGATAGCCACCCAGTCTTTAGTCATCCAGCCCAATGGTCGCAGACCAAGAGACTAACAGACTATTCGACCTTCAGACTACCCAACTAACTTTACACCGTCGGTATCCCGTTAAGGGAATTTTCCAGAGCGATTTTCGGATGCAGGGTCCTTTTGCCTGAGAGATTCATCTGGTTTCGCCATGTCTCCAGATTTGCACCTTCGGCGTCCCGCTGCGGCAGGATCTCTTCCCTAACATCCGTTAAGTTGTAATACAAATTCTAAGGTTTACGGGGGCGAGAGTCAAGGGAAAATGGGCGGAAATCAAAATTTGTTACTTTCGTCGCGCCTGGAGTTTGGTTCGCGGTTTGCGTTCCATTTTCGGGACATCCTTGCCTTTAAGCGCATTTACTTCATCTTCGGTCAAATGCCGCCACTCACGCGGTTTGAGATCACCCAGCCTGAGCGTCCCGATCCGTGTGCGGATGATACGCACAACAGGCAAGCCTAACAACTTACCCACCTCGCGGATCTGACGCTTCTTCCCCTCGCCCATCACCACGCGGATCCACGCCCCTTTGCCGCTCGTCGAAATTAAGTTGACACGTGCAGGCTGGGTTTTGTCGCCATCTTCGAGAACAACTCCCCTCCTCCACGCGTCAAGTTGCTCGCTATCCGGTTTACGAGCCAATAAAACACGATATTCTTTCTCGTGTCCATAGCGTGGGTGAGTCAACTTGTTCGTCAACTCTCCGTCATTGGTCATCAGGATCAAGCCCTCGGAGTCGAAATCGAGCCGCCCCACCGGATAGAGATGACCCGCAACGGGGATCAGGTCACGAACTGTCCTGCGCTCGTCCTGTCCCTCCGCAGCGGAGAGGACATTGCGCGGCTTGTATAAAGCGATATAGGCTAGCGCCTCACGCTTCGCCAAAGCTTTACCGTCCAACGCAACCGTATCAGATGCCAAGTCCGCTTTCTGCCCCAATATAGCGACCTTCCCATTGACCGATACCCGTCCGTCAATAATGTATTCCTCGCAAGCCCGGCGTGAACCATAGCCAGCCTGCGCAAGTAGTTTTTGTAAGCGTTCCTGCATGGATGAGTTTATACCAGAGTTGCGAATGGATGGATAGTGTCAGGCGGAAAACGCGGCCGTGTCGGGATCTGCAACCGGGACCGGTCTGATCTTAAGGAACTTGCGAAACAGCAGGACGATCAATGCAAATAGCCAGCCGCCAATGGCAGATGCGATCATCATCCCCTGCGCCATACCGGACATGACCTTGAATAATTGAATTACCTGCTGACCCGGCGACAAGTCCACCAAGCCGGATTGAGTCAAATGCGGGATGTTCTCAATAGTAATCAACACCAGCGCAAAGGCGTATGCCGTTACCGACATGAACAACTGAGTCCCACCGAGAACACCCTGGGTCAATGCATAGCCGAGCCAGTCTGAAAAGCGATATTTCTCGCCTGTCAATTCGACAGGCTCATTTACGATTCCGACAAAAAGGCCTAGCAGAAAAGGCACAATAATCACAAACCCTGCCAGGAGGGGTAAATACAATCCAGTCATCGGCAAGATGAACCCTGCTCCGTTATATCGGACGAAATTGTTGACAACCGAACCGACAATAAAGATCGTGAAGGCAAACCATACTCCATACAACCACTTCCATAACCCTGCGCTCTTCCATGCCCGTATTCCCCAGCCCCATGTCATTGCAATAGGCGGCAGGATCATAACAACGCATCCCAAAAAAGCGAAAAGAACGATAAAAAAAGGCGGCACTTTGACACCTGTCAATCCATTCTCAAATCCAACATTGGTTACGGATTCCTGCAAAATGATCAAAGCCGCGACCATTACAATCAGACAAAGATATCCGGTCAGGGATAATGAATAAGCCGGGAGCCTGAACAACCAGCCCTGTGTATCACGAGGCGGTTTTCCCCACACATCCTCAAGGTCAATCGAAGAGGCAAGACCGCCAAAACCGCCAAGAACGATGGCAGCAAATACAACAAAAATAAAATTTATATAGATCATGCTCGCGGTTTGAGAGATCGCATCGACCAGCAAAGTCAGACCCTCCGTCTCCCCCAATTCTCGATAAAAAACCTTCAATATTTCTTCCTGACCCAATACCCCGAAACGAAATGCCCCGATGAAATCATAAATAATGCATCCAGCGATCAGCCCCGAGCCCGCCCCCGCCAGCAGACTGCTCCGCCACGTTTTGGACCAATTCCAGCGTGCAGCCACCCATCCAAAGGCAAATAAAGTCAAAGCGCAAAATAGATAAACACCGATGGATAGCCAACTGGGTAAAGACGCCGCTTCTTCTTGATACGTCCAATCTGGCACAATACCCGCAGGTTCGACCATATACCAGGGGAACCATAACGCGATAAGACAAAATGCCCCCGAAACGATCCCTGAAATTACAATTCGAATCCGCATACTTCCTCCGATCAGTTTACAAAGAAGCAAAACAGCGGTATGGCTATCGAATCGCCGCTAAAGTTATCCCATCAAAGATATCTCACGTCAGACATTGGCCGCTGGTAAATTTATACCTGAGTCTCGGTCGAAAGGGAAGTTCACTGCGTGTTTGCAGGCAGGTCTCCATTCTCAATGAGTACAGGCCCGATCCTGAAAAGCCTTCGGAGAACGAACACAATGAAACCGAAGAGCCACCCTACGACAATATTGATAAAGAAAAGCCCAACCGCAATACCTGACATGAGGCGAAAAAGTTGGATGACCTGTTCGGAAGGGGATAGGCCCACAAACCCAGCCTGCATCAGGTACTGTAGATATTCAGTCGGCACCATCATCAATACAAGCGAAAATGCCGGGATGATGATGAATACTTGCGTGCCGCCCAGGATCCCATGCGTCAAACCATACCCGAGCCAGTCGTACACTGTGTACCTCACCTGGGCTGGATTCGGATTATCGGAAATATATCCGCCCACAAAGCCCAAGACCAGCGAGGCAACTACCCAATACAAAAATATGTTGAGCGGATAATCATTGAATGCTGCAAAGGTCAACCCGGCAGAGTCGTTTTGAATAAACTCGCTCATTGCCCAGCCCACACCAACAAGCGAGGTGGCCAGCCATACTCCATAGATCGGATTCCATGACCCGGTTGCCACCCAATTCCGGAGAATCCACCCCCACGTCAAGCCGATCGGAGGGAATATCAACGCATATGAAGCCAGATACGCAATGGCAAAAACTAGAGAAGGTGAATTTTTCAGGTCAATTAGCTCATTTTCTGTCATTGAACTATCCAGAATATCCTGAAATCCGCCAAAGTAGGTGATGATAAAGATCATCAAAGCAACCCCGGTCAGAGTCAAGGTATAGGCTGGAAGCTGGAAAAGCCAAAAACCTGGTTCGCGAGGCGGGTTTCCCCAAACATCCTCCAGATCAACAGCTGAAACGAGTCCGCCCATGCCTCCTACGAGGGTACCCCCAAATAGAATAAAGATGAAATTCAAATAGAGGAGATGCTCCGTCACTGAAACAGACTCAAAAACAAGCGCGAGTCCATTTCCCTGTTGCCCCGTCTCAAGATAATATGCCTTCAATAACTCCGCCTGCCCGAGCAGTCCAAAACGGAAAGCACCGATGATATTGTAAATAATACATGCTGCGATCAAACCTGAACCTGCCCCCGCCAGCAGACTGCTTCTCCAAGTCTTGGACCAATTCCAGCGTGCTGCCACCCACCCGAAGGAAAAGACCGTCAATGCACAGAAGGCATAAACTCCAGCCGGAAGCCAAGTGGGGAATAGCGTCGCCTCAGTTTGATATTCCCACTCCGGCACAATACTTGCCGGTTCAACCACATACCAGGGGAACCATAATGCGATCAGGCAAAACACCCCCGAAACGATTCCTGAAGTTACAACGCGAATCCGCATAACACTCTCAATTCCATTTCTCGAAGGGCTACAATATTAGCCACCGGCGAGGTCAAGCAAACAGCCAGTCTGTGGACAAACCTTACCCCTTACCCAATCCCCAAGGCAAATTAAGTTGAACGAAGGCAGATATTCGCCTGGGGTTTTATATAGATTATCCCTTCAACAACTCTGCTTGCTCGGATTCCGGCTCTGCGGGAACTGTTATGGGCGGCAACTCCATCAACGAGTTCAAACCAAAGTGCTGTAAAAATTCCGGTGTGGTCGAATATAAGATCGGTCGTCCCGGTCCGTCTGTCCTGCCAGATTCAAGGATCAAGCCCTTACTCAGCAAGCTCTTCAACATAGCATCGCTGTTCACACCACGGATGGCGTCCACTTGCGGGCGGGTTACAGGCTGCTGGTAGGCGATGATGGCAAGCGTCTCCAGCGCGGCACGGCTGAGATGCGTGATCGCCTCAAGCCCTAAAAATGTTTCGACCAACCCCGCCAAATCAGGAGCCGTGGTCAATTGCACACGTCCAGCGTTCCTTTGCAAGCGAAGTCCACGCCCTTGGAGCGATTCTTCAAGCTCTTTTAATCCGCGCTCCACCACCGAAGAAGTGATATCCAGCGCCTGCGACAACTGCCCAAGCGGCACCGGCTCCGCTGAAACGAACAACATAGCCTCAATCTTTGCAGCCAGACTTAACTCATTATTTGAATTGGGTTGCGATTCGCCCATGCTATAATTGCTCCGCTGTCAAATTATTCATAACCAAAAATGAAAACAAAACACAGGATCATTCTTTTGATTTTTTCGCTCGTACTTACGTCTTTGGCGTGCTCCATCGACGTTGGCGGACCTGAATACCCTATCCAGGCAGTCCCCTCGACACCGGCAGACGCCCAAGCCCTCCGAGACATGATACAGCAGGCGATGATCAATGGTGCAGAAACAGGCGTCATCACCCTGCAGATCAATGAAAGCCAGCTCACCGCATTCATCTCGGAAAAGGTCGCCTTGCAGACCGACCCGCCGTTCACCGACCCGGTCATATTACTGCGGAATGGTCAAATGCAAATGTACGGAAAGATCAATCAGGGCTGGTTCACTGCCAACATGTTGATCGTCATGAATGTGACCATCGACCCGACAACCGGACAACCCGCAATCCAGATCGCTTCCGCCGATTTTGGACCTTTCCCCGCGCCTGAAGGGTTAAATAATGCCACCAGTGCACTTATCGATGAAGCATTCACCGGTTCTTTCGGTCCGGTTGCGTCCGGGTTTCGTTTGGAATCGATTACCATCGCAGACGGTCTCATGACCGTGACTGGGCGAATCAAATAGCGGTTGGATTATACCCGACATGCTCCGCCTCTCACCGCGCTCACGTTTGCTCCTATCCATTCTGTTTACTTTCACGCTGACAATTTCCTGCAAATCGCCTCAAGTCGATAATGACATAACGATCACCATCACCGCCGATGGGGAGACGAGACAGGCAACCGTTCAGGCTGGGATCACCGTCTCACAGGCATTAAAAGAAGCGGGTATTCAAATCGGGGATTTGGACAGAACTGATCCACCGCCATATACGGTCCTAGGAGAAGGCGACATTATAATTTTGGTTCGCATCGAAGAAATCTTTGAAACAGAAGAGGTCGTTATTCCTTTCGAACGACAGGTTGTCCGCAATGAAACCCTCCCTGAAGGCGAAACGCGGCTTGTCCAGGCAGGCGTTAACGGACTGGAAGAGATCACGTATCGAAGACTTCTCGAAGACAATGTCGAAACCAGCAAAACTGTAGTGAAATCGGTCGTCATAAAAGAAGCCCTGCCCGAGATCGTTATGATTGGTTCACAGGCATCATTCGTTCCCTTGAATATTCCTGGTACGATTGCCTATCTGGCAGGCGGTAATGCATGGATCATGGAGGGCTCGACCGCCAACCGACGTGTCATTGTCAGTACGGGCGACCTCGATGGGCGTATTTTTACTTTATCTCCCAACGGTGAGTACCTTGTATTCACCCGCAAATCGACTAAACCCGCTGATGAAGAAATAAATACTTTGTGGGCAGTCCGTACACCCAACCTGGATCCGAAACCATTTTCCCTTCAAGCGAAAAATGTCGTCCATTTCGCAGCTTGGATTCCCAACACCAATTCCGTGGCATATTCCACGGTCGAACCGCGCAGTGCCGCTCCCGGCTGGCAGGCGAATAACGACCTGTATCGTGTCAGCCTCACTAACAGCGGCAGTCCACGGAGGCTATTGTATGCAAACAGCGGCGGTGTCTATGGATGGTGGGGCATGACCTTTGCCTTTGCCCCGGATGGCAGACTTGCCTATTCCCGTCCTGACGGCATCGGCTTGGTGGATCAGGATGGCGGCTACACAAAACCGCTGCTTGAGATCACGCCGCTTAATACCCACAGTGATTGGGCGTGGATTCCGCCTATAGTATGGGGCGCGGACGGGAACAGTTTATACTTTGTAAGTCACGCACCTGCCCCCGCACCCATTTCCAGCGAGGAGTCGCCTTACTTCGATCTCTCCGCTCTCTCCTTCAGTAACGAGGCGGGGGTTACGCTTGTAGACTCGGCAGGGATGTTCGCTTATCCCTCCGTTTCGCCTCTGCGATACGTCGGAAGAGAGGCATCCTTCCAGATCGCCTTCCTGCAATCAATATTTATCGACCAAAGCGAGACAAGCCGTTATCGGCTTTTTGTAATGGATCGCGATGGTTCGAACGCAATGGCATTATTCCCTCCGGCGGATAAAAACGGTTTAGAGCCGCAAACTCCGGCCTGGGCACCAAACGAGGTGGAAGGGCAATCAGGCGGGTTTCTCGCTGTTACATACCAAGGGAATCTCTGGTTGATCGACAGCGGTAACGGCAAATCTTATCAGGTCACCGGTGATGGATTGATCACCCGGTTGGACTGGAAATAACATGCTAAAAAGAGGTAAAACACAATGCGAATTTTGATCACCGGCGCCGCAGGTTTTCTTGGCTCTCATCTTTGTGACCGCCTGCTTGCAGACGGTCATGAAGTGATCGGTATGGACAACTTCATTACGGGCAGCCCCGATAACATTGCCCATCTTGCGGAAAATGAAAAATTCCAATTCTTCAAACGAGATGTTTCGAATTACATATTCGTCCCCGGCAAAGTGGATGGTATTCTTCACTTTGCGTCGCCTGCCAGTCCCAACCCTCAATCAAAATCTGGATACTTCAATCTGCCGATCCAGACCATGAAAGCCGGCGCACTTGGAACGCATAATTGCCTTGGCATTGCCCGACATGAGGGTTCACGCTTTATCCTTGCCTCGACCAGTGAGATTTACGGCGATCCCGAAGTCCACCCCCAGGCGGAATCCTACCCGGGCAATGTGGATCCGGTTGGCGAGCGGGCAGTATACGATGAAGCAAAACGATTCGCTGAATCACTGACAATGGCATATCACCGTTTTCATGGAGTAAACACCGGTATCGTGCGTATCTTCAACACCTACGGCCCGCGCATGGACCTGGAAGACGGACGAGCACTACCCAATCTCCTCAAGCAAGCGCTGCTCGGTGAGCCCCTCACGGTTTATGGTGAAGGAAAACAGACCCGCTCTTTTTGTTTTGTCGACGACCTGGTCAATGGCATCGTCAAGCTTCTGTATTCGAACGAACATCTTCCGGTCAACATTGGCAACCCCGTGGAAATGAGCATTCTCGAATTCGCAGAGACTATCAATCGAGTTTCGGGCAACAAGGGAGGAATCAGGTTCATGGAAAACGCACGCAGTGTCCGGGATCCACAGCGCCGCCGACCGGATATCACCCGGGCTAAGAAAATCCTTGATTGGGAACCGAGGGTGAATCTTGAGGAAGGAATCCGGCGCACCATCCCATTCTTTAAAGAAAAACTGGGGCTGGCATGATGCAAAATCAAGGCAAGGAACGCAAACGCTTCCTAAAGTTTGCGTTTGTAGGCGCGATTGGCGCCGTGATTGACTTTGGTGTCATGAACGCGCTCTCACATTGGATCTTTAATCTACCGCTTGTAGTGGCAGGCACGATCTCCTTCATATGTGCGGTTATCAGCAATTTCATTTGGAATCGTTACTGGACCTATCCTGAATCGCGCTCCCGACCACTTCTGAGCCAGCTTGGCATGTTCTTTCTGGTCAATGCTGCCGGGGTTCTGATCCGCATCCCGATCCTCCATTATGCCGAACCGCCTCTTTTGAAATTTGTCGAAAAGACGCTCCATACCGCACACTTCACCGCTGAATTCATCGCCAAGAATTTCACCCTTGCTGTTGCGGTGGGAATCGTAATGATGTGGAATTTTTTCATCAATCGCTATTGGACATATAATGATATCGACGAAGATAATTAAGGCAGGTCGGTATGAACAGACAGCTAACCATGATCCCGATCTACAGCACCAAAGGCGATGCGGATGCATTCCTCGCCTATCCGTATCTCTTCAATCGGGCAGGTGAATGGGTCGGATTCGTCACCCCGCAACGTGAGGTTTTCTCAGTTTTGGGAGAATACATTGGCGCATTGACGAACGATCCGCGCATCGTCCGCAAACGTTCAGCCGAGGAATCCAAACCGCGGCTCGACCCGCCCCCGTCTCCGCCAAGGATTCAGCTGCCTGCCAATATTCCACTTGCGCCACTGATGCCAGAGCTAAGTCATTCCCTTGTAGACGTCCTGCTCGAAGAACCAGAAAAACTTCACACCCTGGATAGCGGCGAATTCCGTCAGGATATCGATTGACCATGAGTAATTCTAAAACCTCACACGCATCACGCGTGTATCTTTCCCAACTTATGCAGCCTGAGCATGCGAATAATCATGGGAACGTCCATGGCGGCTGGATCATGAAACTGGTTGATGAAGCTGGAGCGCTCGCCTGTATGCGACATGCCCAAACGCGGGTCGTCACAGTCGCCGTAGACTCGCTCGTCTTCCGCGAACCGATCAAGATCGGTGACCTTGTCACCTTTACTGCGGAGGTTACATATACTGGGCGTACATCCATGGAAGCCGAAGTTCAAGTGACCGCCGAAAACCCCATCACTGGCGAACGAACCCACACCAACACAGCCTACCTCGTCTATGTTGGCTTGAACGAAAACAATCAACCTACCGCCATTCCCCAACTCGTCCTCGAAACCGACAAGGACAAAGCACGATACGAACAAGCTAAATTGCGCCAGCAGCGGCGCATCACAAAATAATAAAGAGACAGTCACCTCGTAGGTGATTGTCTCTTATGTTCCCGCATGAAAACCCTTCGCCTGCACCCCATCCTGATCCTTCTCGTTATCAATCTCATCTCTGGGTTGATAACGTTTCGCTCCTACGGCCTGGCATGGGATGAACCCCTCTTCTATGATTACGGCGAAGCTCTCAAGTATGCCTATACACCGTCCAACTGGTTCAGCGGTGAATTTGATGTTACTAAATCCTTCGGTTCCAGCGGCAGTGACCACGCTAACCGCGGACCTGCGTACCTATTGGTCGCCATGCCGCTTGTCTCGTTTTTGGAGTGGCTTGGACTCGACCTCGCCTCAGCCTGGCACTTGGTCAACTTCCTAACCTTCAACTTCAGCGTTTATCTCCTCTACCGCCTCGCCTTAAAATGGATGAAGGAGGGGTCTGCGCTTGCGGCTGCCGCACTTTTCAGCTTTCAGCCACTCTTGTGGGGGCACGCCTTTATCAACCCTAAGGACATCCCCTTCCTTACCTTCTTTCTCGGCTCCGTGGTCTTCGGCTTCGAGCTTATCGACAATTGGAAGGCCAATCCCCAACTTACCAATCCGCAATCCCCCAATTTACCAATCACAAATCTCCTCTCTGCCTCATTCTTTCTCGGCATCGCAACCTCCATCCGCATCCTTGGTCCTCTTGCAGGGATTCTGGTTCTGCTTTATGGGCTCACTCAAGGAATAAAACTCTTAGA
>CAZYLM010000082.1:0-11152 GCA_964648645.1 uncultured Anaerolinea sp. | reverse complement strand
ACAGGTCGTGTCACCAGCCTTGCCGATTTCGGCGCCTTCGTCAACATCAACGGCGCAGATGGGCTTGTTCACCTCTCCGAGATCTCCTGGGACCATGTCACTCACCCCAAGGAAGCTCTGGAAGTTGGGCAGGAAGTTAATGTCAAGGTCATTAACATCGATCGAGAAAAGAAACGCATTGGTCTCTCGATCCGTGCCCTTCAGGAAGATCCCTGGAAGAACCGCATGGCCAAGTTCAGCGTCGGTCAACTCGTCGAAGGCGCGATCACACGCCTGACGAAGTTTGGCGCATTTGCCCGGCTTGAAGGCGATATCGAAGGCCTCATCCACATCTCCGAGCTGAGCGAGAACCGGGTCGAGCACCCGAAGGAAGTTTTGCATGAGGGTGATGTCAAGACCCTGCGCATCATCCGCATCGATCCCGACCAGCATCGCATCGGGTTGAGCCTCCGTAAAGTCGACTCTGCCGCCTATGCCGACAAAGACTTCAAGATGCTTACCAAAGATTTCGGTCAGGACGATGACGAGGAATAAAACAGAGCGCACCGAAAGGTGCGCTTTTTGATTTTATGAATACCAAACCCTTGATCGTTGACGCTCACGAAGATATTGCCTACAACATGCTCAATTATGGGCGTGATTACACCCGCCCTGTTTCCGAAACTCGCCGGCTTGAAAAAGGTGGATATATCGTTGAGGAAAATGGCGATACGCTTATCAGTTGGGACGAATATCAGCGCGGACGGGTCGCGGTCATTTTTTCAACGCTTTTTGCCGCGCCGATCCGCTTCCGAACTCATGGCACCGAGAAGATCGTCTATAAGGATTTCGACGAAGCGCACAAACTTTATAGCGATCAATTGGATGTCTATCATCGGATGCAGGATTCATTGCCCGATAAATTCCGCATCCTCGCCTCAAAGCGGGACCTGGCACTCCACCTCGACCATTGGAATTCATCGCCGCCGGAAGTGACGGGTCCGGTCGGCATGGTCATCCTCATGGAAGGCGCGGAAGGGATCCGGGACGTTTCTGAACTCGAGATGTGGCATGAACGCGGGGTCCGGTTGATCGGACCCGCCTGGGTTGGCACCCGCTATTGTGGGGGGTGGAAGGAGCCGGGTCCACTCACGGATGATGGCCGCAAGCTCCTTGCCGCCATGGCAGATTTTCAGTTTATCCTTGATCTGAGCCATATGGATGAACGCTCCGCTGTCGAAGCCCTGGATATTTACGAAGGTCCTATTGTAGGTACGCATGCCAATTGTGCGGCTTTAATGCCGAATTCGAACACGAACCGGCATCTTTCCGATCAAATCATCGAGGGGATTATTGAGCGAGACGGGGTGGTGGGAATTGTCCCGTTCAACGTCTATTTAAAGGTTGGCTGGTCAAGGGATAAAGGTCATCCTCGAGCGGAAGTTCCATTAGATGTCGTTGTCAATCACATGGACCATGTCTGCCAGATCGCCGGCGATTCGCTGCATGTTGGCATTGGTTCCGATTTCGACGGCGGTTTCGGCACTCAGTCTGTTCCACCGGAAATCGATTCGGTCGCAGATCTCCAAAAACTGGTATCCTTGCTTCAAGCGCGCGGTTATTCGGATGCCGATTCTGCTAATATCCTCGGCGGGAACTGGCTTGCCCGTTTGAAACACGATTTGCCTTGATGTTGATATCAAAATTTACCAGGTATGACCAACCAACCCTCTGCCAATCCACAATCACAAACCATGCGTAGCGATGACACTCCCACCCCGCGAATTAGGCTAAGTTTCGTCATCACGTTCCTGGGGTTGTTCATTTTCCTTGTCGGAGCAAAACCCGACTTTTTTGGTTGGGACCGCAGCCCTGTTGTCGGCTTTGTTCAGATCGTTGTCTTTCTCTTTGGATTGGCATTCATCTGTATTGGCGGGTATCTCGGTTTGCACTCCCTTTGGTGGGGCATCGAACGCACAATTGTCTCCGATATCGGCTCACGCTTGGTCGCCACTGGCTATGTTTTCTCTGTTTTTGCTGGGCTGGCAGATATCTTCGGGATGGGCTCGCACCCTTTCCCGCAGGTCCCTTACTTTGGTCCGTGGCAGGCTGCTGGCGTGTTGACCGGGCAGGGAATCATAGCTCTTGGGTTCTTGATGATGATCCCTTTCAAGCATAACTAGCCTGGATTGTATTGTTGCAACCATTCGGAATACGAATCGACTAAAAAGGTAAAGAGTTAGTCATCACTTATACCGAATCGGAAATCAACACCTTGACGGAATTCCGTTTCTGCCTATAATCGGGCGAAATCGAAAGCAAACGAACATGCTTTACAACCTCTCCCTTATTGTCGTCCTTCTTGTAGTCCTTATTATTAAAGGACTTTTTTCGGTTAGGATGGCAACGGTGAGATTGAAATAAATCACTGAATGAGAACGAGAGCCGCCCTAACCACGGGCGGCTCTTTTTTATATCAACTACCAGGACCTGATAGGTTTATAAAAATCTGTCAGGTCTAAATTCAAAGGAGCCGTATGCGTTCAGATACTGTCAAGAAAGGGTACGAAAAAGCGCCGCACCGCGCATTGTTACGTGCCACAGGGTTGAAGGATGAAGATTTTGACAAGCCTTTTGTTGCCATTGTTAATTCTTATGTGGACGTTGTTCCCGGGCATGTACATTTGCAGGAGTTTGGCAAGCTGGTAAAAGAAGCTGTGAGAGCGGCTGGCGGTGTGCCGTTCGAATTCAACACCATTGGTGTGGATGACGGTGTGGCGATGGGTCACATGGGGATGAAGTACTCGCTTCCCTCCCGTGAATTGATCGCCGACTGCGTGGAGACAATGGTCGAAGCGCATCGTTTTGACGCGATGGTCTGCATCCCCAACTGCGATAAGATCGTGCCGGGTATGCTCCTGGCTGCCATGCGCGTGAATGTGCCGACCATCTTTGTTTCCGGCGGGCCGATGGCAGCAGGCAGAACTCCTGACGGCGAAGCCATTGACTTGATCTCCGTCTTTGAAGGAGTGGGTGCTTATTCCGCGGGCAAGATCGACGAAAAGCGCCTCTCAATCCTGGAAAAGTTTGCCTGCCCTTCCTGCGGCTCTTGCTCCGGAATGTTTACCGCCAACTCCATGAACTGCTTGATGGAAGTCATCGGCTTGGCGCTGCCCTTCAATGGGTCTGCGCTAGCCAAGACTCCTGAGCGTGAAGCGTTGGCGAAGAAGGCCGCGGCTCAGGTGATGACCTTGATCGAGCGTGACATCAAGCCCAGAGACATTGTCACGCCAGAAGCCATCGATGATGCCTTTGCGTTGGATATGGCCATGGGCGGCTCGTCCAATACGGTGCTTCATACGCTCGCGTTAGCCAACGAAGCCGGTGTGGACTATCCGCTAACCCGCATCAATGCCGTGGCAGATAAGGTGCCTCACATCTGTAAGGTGAGCCCGGCAGGCAAATGGCACATGGAAGATGTGCATCGCGCAGGTGGGATTCCGGCAATTTTGAAGGAAGTGCAGCGGGGGACGGGCATGTTGCATTTAGACCGTATGACGGTCACAGGCAAGACCTTGGGGGAATCGATCAAAGATGCAGAGATCAAAGATGAAGAAGTGATTCGGCGTTATGAAAATGCTCACTCCAAGCGTGGCGGTTTGTCCATTTTGTTCGGCAACCTCGCCCCGAATGGAGCAGTGGTGAAGGTCGGTGGTGTAAGTGCGCCGATGATGCAGTTTGAAGGACCAGCGGTCATTTTCGAGTCGCAGGATGAGGCGATGGCTGGAATCTTGGCTGGCAAGGTCAAAGCTGGCGATTGTGTGGTGGTGCGTTACGAAGGTCCCAAAGGCGGACCGGGCATGCAGGAAATGCTTTCCCCTACATCCGCAATCATGGGGCAGGGGCTTGGCGACAAGGTTGCGCTCATTACCGATGGACGCTTCAGCGGCGGGACACGTGGTGCATGTATTGGTCACGTCTCACCCGAGGCGGCGGCACGCGGTCCGATCGCAGCGCTCAAGTCTGGGGATATCATCCAAATTGATCTGGTGGCTCGCTCGCTTAATGTCAAGTTAAGCGAGGCGGAGATCGAGAGTCGACTCGCGGCATTGCCGAAGTTTGAATCCAAAGTCACATCCAAATGGTTGAAGCGCTATTCACATTTTGTGACGAGTGCTGATACGGGTGCGGTATTGCAAAGTTAATTAGAGACCCTAAAGGTTTATAAAACCTTTAGGGTCTAAAGAGGAGAGCGAATGAAAAAGACAGGTGCTGAAATTGTTTGGGAATGCCTTACACGCGAAGGCGTGGAGGTGGTGTTCGGTTACCCGGGCGGGGCGAATATGCCGATCTACGATGCGATGCTGAGTTATCCGGTCCATCACGTGTTGGTGCGTCATGAACAAGGTGCTGCTCATATGGCAGATGGATACGCGCGCGCTTCAGGCAAGGTTGGGGTGGCGATGGCAACATCGGGCCCCGGCGCGACGAATTTGGTGACGGGTATTGCCACAGCCATGATGGACTCGGTTCCGGTCGTGTTCATCACCGGGCAGGTGGCGGCGCATTTGATCGGCGGCGATGCGTTCCAGGAAACGGACGTGACGGGCATTACATTGCCAATCACGAAGCATAACTATCTCGTAACCCGCGCGGACGAGATCGCCGAAACGATCCGTGAGGCGTTCTACATCGCCCGTAGCGGCAGGCCGGGTCCTGTATTGATCGATATCTGCAAGAATGCCCAGGTTGAGTCCTGCGAGTTTGTCTATCCTGAGGAAATGAAATTACCGGGTTATCAACCTGTGGATCATGCGCCGAAGGCTTCGCTTGAAGAAGCAGTGAGGTTGATCGAAAAAGCGCACAAGCCTGTTATCCTTTGTGGACATGGCGTGTTGATGTCCAAGGCGGAAAAGGAATTGATGGAGTTTGCTGTCAAGACGCAAACCCCGGTGGCGAGCACTCTTTTGGGATTGGGAGCCTTCCCGGCTTCGCATGAATTGAGCCTTGGGATGATGGGCATGCATGGGGAGGTGCATACCAACCTGGCTGTTCAAAATTCCGACCTGATCCTTGCTTTTGGCATGCGCTTCGACGACCGTGTGACAGGCACTTTGAAGACGTATGCGCCGCGCGCAAAGAAGATCCACATCGAGATCGATCCGTCTGAAGTTCACAAGAATGTCGCAGTGGATGTGCCTCTGGTCGGCGATTTGAAAACCGTCCTGTCTGATCTCATCCCCATGGTGGATGAGTACGATCATGAGGAATGGAAGAAAGAGATCAACGGCTGGAAATCCGAAGCCGACAAGCGCAGCATCATGAACTGGGAGGATGACGGTAAGTTGTATGTAGCGCACTTGATATCTGACATTTGGAAGGCAACCGGCGGTGGTGCAATCGTGACCACCGATGTGGGGCAGCACCAGATGTGGACTGCCCAATACTATCAATTGGAAAGACCGAATCGATGGCTGTCTTCAGGCGGCGCAGGCACAATGGGCTTTGGTCTGCCGTCCGCCATCGGAGCGTGGTTTGCGGCGAAGGACCAGGAAATTTGGACCATCGCTGGTGACGGCGGTTTTCAAATGACCGCTGCCGAGTTGACCACGGCAGTTCAGGAAGGTGCGAATGTGAAGGTCGCCATCATGAACAACAATTTCCTCGGTATGGTGCGTCAGTGGCAGGAGTTCTTCTTCGAGAAGCGCTATTCAGCGGTGAATATGCGGACACCCGATTTTGTGAAGCTTGCGGATGCGCACGGTGTTCCGGCGCGGCGGGTGACGAAACGGGAAGAAGTCGACGAAGCCATTGAATGGGCACGCAATACAAAGGGACCGGTGGTCCTGGAATTCAAAGTCGAGCGTGAAGACGCAGTGTATCCGATGGTTCCCGCGGGGAATGCGCTGGACCAGATGCTGCAGAGACCTATTAAAGCGTAATAACAACGATGGCAACGGACGATGGGCACTGGTCTATCGTTTGATGCCCATGGTCGAAGGAGAAATAAATGAACTACACTTTCATAGCATTGGTAGAAAATAAACCCGGCGTGTTGAACCGCGTTGCATCGCTGTTCCGCCGCCGTAATTTCAACATCGAGTCGCTCGCGGTCGGGCGGACGGAAAACCCCGAGATCTCGCGCATGACCGTGGTGGTGGATTGTCCCAACGGCGACATGGATGCACACAAGATCGAAGCAAATCTGTACAAACTCGTCAACGTGATCGATGTGCAGGATGTGACCCACCAACCGGTGGTGGCTCGCGATCTTGCGTTGATCAAGGTCAAGGTCGAACCGGAACGCCGCGGCGAGGTGAATGGACTCGCCGATATCTTCCGCGCCCGCATCGTGGATGTGGCTGCCGATTCGGTCATTGTGGAGATCACCGGCACCGAGGACAAGATCGAAGGGATGATCGAGCTACTGCGTCCGCTCGGGATTGTGGAAATGGTCCGCACCGGGCAGGTTTCGATGACGCGCGGCGTCTTAGACGGTGTGCGTCGCGTTCCCGGTGTGACGGGCAGGCGTTGGGATGACGTCGCTGAACTGGCGGAGATGACTCCGTAATTCAGACGATGGACCATGGACGAATGATGATGGCTGATTTTAGGGTCAATGGACTATTATCTGGCAAGTGATCATCAAAATCAATAAAAACAAAATAAATCCTTAGGAGAATAGCAATCATGGCAAAAATAAATTTTGGCGGTGTGGAAGAGAATGTGGTAACACGGGATGAATTCCCGTTGGAGAAGGCGCGTGAAGTGCTCCAGAATGAAGTTGTGGCTGTCATTGGTTATGGTGTGCAGGGACCCGCGCAGGCGATGAACATGCGCGATAATGGCATCAAGGTCATCGTTGGTCAGCGCAAAGGCACAAGGAACTGGGACAAAGCCATTGCCGATGGCTGGGTTCCCGGAGAAACTTTGTTCGAAGTGGAAGAGGCGGCAGAAAAGGGGACGGTCATTCAATATCTGCTTTCGGATGCCGGTCAACGTTCGCAGTGGTCCAAACTCGTCGAGCATCTAAACGAAGGTGACATGCTTTACTTTTCTCATGGGTTCTCTGTCACATTCAAGGATGATACCGGAGTGATCCCGCCTCCAAACGTGGATGTCGCTTTGGTTGCCCCCAAGGGTTCTGGTACCAGCGTGAGGCGAAACTTCCTTGCCGGGAGCGGCATCAACGCCAGCTATGCAGTGCATCAGGATTTCACCGGTCGAGCCAATGACCGTGTGATCGCCCTTGGCATCGCCATTGGCGCGGGATATCTTTTCCCAACCACCTTCAAGAACGAAGTGCTCAGCGATCTGACTGGGGAGCGCGGCATTCTCATCGGGGCGCTCTCCGGTGTGATGGAAGCCCAGTACAACGTGCTTCGCAAGAATGGTCATTCCCCCTCAGAGGCATTCAACGAAACCGTGGAAGAGCTCACGCAGTCGTTGATCCGCCTTGTCGGCGAGAATGGCATGGACTTTATGTATGCCAACTGCTCCACCACTGCCCAGCGCGGCGCGCTTGATTGGCACCCCCGCTTTCGCGACGCAGTGGCGCCTGTCTTTGAAGAACTGTATGACTCCGTGCGCAGCGGCAATGAAGCCCGCATTACCCTTGAAGCCAACAGCCGCGCAGACTATCGCGAACAACTCGAAAAGGAACTCGCGGAGATCCGTAACTCTGAAATGTGGCAGGCAGGTAAGGCGGTCCGATCGCTGCGCCCCGAAAACTGGAAGAAGGGTTAGTTGGTTAGTCGCAAAGTTGCTTCGTCACATAGTCGGATCATGTGGCAACAGCTACAAGACTGTGTGACTATCGACAAGGAGACGATATGACCAATTATGTAAAGATTTTTGATACCACCCTGCGTGACGGTGAACAATCTCCCGGCGCGACAATGACCTCTGCAGAAAAGCTGGAAGTGGCGCATAACCTTGCCCGCCTCGGCGTGGATATCATCGAAGCGGGTTTCCCTGCTGCATCCCCGGACGACCTTGAAGCTGTCAGACGGATCGCGCTCGAAGTGGGCAATTCGCCCGAAGGGAATCCCGAAGCGAAAGTTCCTGTTATTGCAGGTTTGGCACGCGCAAATAAAGCCGATATCGATAAAGCCTGGGAGGCTGTTCAGGGCGCAAAAAAGCCGCGTATTCATACCTTCCTCGCCACATCACCCATCCATATGAAACACAAGTTGAAGATGGACCCGGAAGAGGTCATTCAACGTGTGAGCGAGATGGTGACTTATGCAAAGTCGCTTTGCGCCGATGTCGAGTTTTCGCCCGAGGATGCGGGACGTTCTGAACCGGAATTCCTGTACATTGTTCTGGGTGAAGCCATCAAGGCGGGGGCGACAACATTGAATATTCCAGACACGGTCGGTTACACCACCCCCGAGGAATTCCATAAACTGATCGACGGCATTATCAAGAACACTCCCGGTATGCACGAAGGGATTACGGTTTCTGTGCATTGTCACGACGACCTCGGCATGGCGACCGCCAACACACTGGCGGGGATCCGCGCTGGAGCAAGGCAAGCGGAGGTGACCATCAACGGGATCGGCGAACGCGCCGGTAATACTTCGCTTGAAGAAGTGGTGATGTCATTGAAGACCCGCCATCCTGTCTTTGGGTTGGAGACCGGTATCGAAACGCAGCAACTTTCGCGCATTTCGAAATTGGTCAGTAATTACACAGGGATCGTTGTCCAGCCGAACAAGGCCATCGTTGGTGCGAATGCGTTCGCGCACGAGGCGGGCATTCATCAGGATGGAATGCTCAAACACCAAAGCACTTATGAGATCATGCGCCCCGAGGATGTTGGCGTGAGTCAGACTAACCTGGTTTTGGGCAAACATTCCGGGCGGCATGCCTTGCGCAGCCGTCTCGGAGAGATGGGGCATTCCCTCGACGAAGTGGAATTGGACAAGGCATTTGCCAGGTTCAAAGAACTGGCAGACCGCAAAAAGGTCATCACCGATCTGGACCTTGAAGCACTGGTCGCGGATGAGTTCTATAAACCGCGCGATGTATATTTGCTCAATGGCTTGCAGGTCACTTGCGGAACGATGGGCATGCCTACTGCCACTGTCCGGTTGCGCGGCCCGGATGGTGTTGTGCATACCCAGGTCGCCATTGGGACGGGACCTGTGGATGCAACCTATAAAGCCATAGACTCGATCGTCAACGTGCCTTGCACACTTCTCGAGTTCAGCGTCCATGCCATTACCGAAGGGATCGATGCGCTCGGCGAAGTAACGGTTCGAATTCAAAGCGAGAACAGCCCAACGACCATGGATGCGCAAAGTGAAGTTGAATACGTTCGTGTTTATGGCGGCCACGGGGCAGATTCAGACATCATCGTCGCTTGCGCCAAGGCATATATCAATGCATTGAACAAACTCATCGTCGCCCAGACCGAAGGCAAAGGGAAGGTGCCGAACGATTTTGGTGTGATGCTCGGATGAAATAAACAATTATCAAGGAGAAGACCATGAACGACCAAATTGAAAACGCTCATAATGACCACCAGTCTTTTGACCATTACCCGACTGCGCCCCTGTATCCTTTGGGTTGGGATTTGAGTTCGCTTCATCCCACGCCGACAATTGAGTCGACATCCGAATCAGACGATTCTGCTGAAAATGAATCTTATCAATCGTAAATTCAAAACACTCGCACTGTACGCAAGTGCGGTGTCGTAAATCAATAATTTATTATGCCTAAAACACTCTTTCAAAAAATCTGGGACTCTCACGTCGTCACCGAACAGGAAGGAGCCCCTGCGGTTCTTTACATTGACCTGCACCTGGTTCACGAAGTGACTTCTCCCCAAGCTTTTACCGGACTCCGCACTCGCGGACTCAAAGTCCGCCGCCCCGATAAGACCTTGGCGACGATGGATCATTCCATCCCAACCACTCCCATCGACGTTCCCATTGCCGATGCAATGGCTGCCGCGCAGATCAAGCAGATGGAAACCAACGCCGCTGAGTTCGGCATCACTTTACATGGCATGACCAGCCCGCACCGCGGCATTGTGCATGTCATCGGACCGGAACTCGGGCGCACCCAACCCGGCATGACCATCGTCTGTGGTGATAGTCACACTGCTACACACGGCGCATTTGGCGCACTTGCGTTTGGTATTGGTACTTCCGAAGTGGAACATGTCCTCGCGACCCAATGTCTCTTGCAGAAGAAACCCAAGACCTATGAAGTCCGTGTGGAAGGAACTCTCAAGCCCGGCGTTTCCTCCAAAGACATCATCCTCGCGCTCATTGCCAAGATCGGCGTCGGTGGGGGAACAGGGCATGTCTTCGAATACACCGGCGAAGCTATCCGCGGATTGACAATGGAACAGCGCATGACCATCTGCAACATGTCCATTGAAGGCGGCGCGCGCGCGGGCATGATCGCCCCCGATGAAGTCACTTTTGAATATCTCAAAGGACGTGAGTTCGCACCTCAAGGTGCCGACTGGGACAAAGCCGTTGCTTATTGGAAGACTCTCGCCACCGACGAAGGCGCCACCTACGATAAGTCCATCACGCTCAATGCCGCCGACCTCGAACCGATGATCACGTACGGAACGAATCCCGGCATGGGCATGGGCATCACCGACCGAATTCCCACCGTGGAATCTTTCAGCGAATCTTCACAGAAAGCCGCGTTCGAAAAAGCTATGGCATACATGGGGCTTCAACCCGGTCAATCTCTGCTCGGTCAAAAAGTGGATGTAGTCTTCATCGGCTCCTGCACCAATTCACGCATCTCCGATCTTCGTCTCGCCGCAGGCATGTTGAAAGGACGCAAGGTTGCGGATGGTCTGCGCCTCATGGTTGTCCCCGGTTCGCAAGATGTCAAGAAACAAGCCGAACAAGAAGGCTTGGATAAGATATTCAAAGAAGCAGGCGGTGAATGGCGTGAAGCAGGATGCAGTTTATGTATAGCCATGAACGGTGATAACTTATTGCCCGGGCAATACGCAGTATCAACTAGCAATCGTAATTTCGAAGGACGCCAGGGCAAAGGTGGTCGTACCTTCCTCGCCAGCCCTGTCACTGCTGCAGCAACTGCTATTAATGGCGTTGTCACTGATCCGCGTACTGTTTTAGGATAAATCGTCATGGCTCAATTTACTTCTCTCACCTCCCGCGCACTTGCCATCCCT
>CAZYLM010000081.1:0-11261 GCA_964648645.1 uncultured Anaerolinea sp. | reverse complement strand
ATCTGATCCAGCGTTTTCTGGCAGAGCCGAAGGAATTAACACTGTTCGCCATCGGGCCACTCACGAATCTTGCCATGGCAATTCGTAAAGAGCCGCGCTTTGCCGAATCTGTAAAAGAGCTGGTCATCATGGGCGGTGCGGTCCGCTCAGGTGGGAACGTCACACCGCTGGCAGAGTTCAACATCCATGAAGACCCGCATGCAGCGCATATCATCTTCAATTCGGGGATGCCCATTACGCTCATTCCACTGGATGTTACGTATAAATGCCTGTTGACTCCCGCGGATATCGAATGGATGATGAAGATCGGCTCGCCCATCCCGGGTTTCATCCGCGATGTGATGGCGGATTACATGGCGTTCTACTCAAAGTATGAAGGGTTTGCCGGGTGCGCCCTGCACGACCCGCTGACAGTGGCGGTTCTCATCGCGCCGGAATTGCTTCACATCGAAGAGCATTATGTGGATGTGGATATCTCGGGCGGAGTATCAACGGGGAAAACGTATGCGGATTTTATGAAGGTTGCGAAGAGACCTGCAAACGTGAAAGTCGCACTGGATGTGAAAGGCAGGGAATTCGTGGATTTGTTCGTGGAGAGGATGGAACGTATTAGTAGGACGAGGTAACCTCGCCCCTACGGTAACAAACATGCCCAAGCACATCATCATCGACACAGACCCCGGCATCGACGACTCGCTGGCGCTATTATTAGCGATGGCTTCGCCTGAGATCGCCCTCGATGGGGTCATCACCGTCCACGGGAATGTCTCCGCAGAGCAGACGACACGTAACGCGCTTGCTGTTTTGGAACTGGCAAAGGCAAGCCATATTCCCGTTTATCGCGGATGCGATCTTCCGCTGGTGAAGGAATCATTGATCAGCCCGGAGACGCACGGCAACTCAGGCTTGGGCTACGCTCAACTTCCAGAACCGCTGACCCAACCACAGTCCCGCCATGGAAGCGATTACCTCATCGAGCAGGTCATGTCCCGCCCGGGGGAAGTCACGCTGGTGTGCATCGGCCCGCTGACGAATATCGCGTTGGCGATCCGGCAGGAACCGCGCATTGTGGAAAATGTGAAAGAAGTTTTCATCATGGGCGGAGCGATCCAAACCCCGGGTAATACCACAGCCCAGGCGGAATACAACACGTTCGTGGACCCGCACGCGGCGCACATCGTCTTCCATTCAGGGATGCCGATGACACTCACGCCGCTGGATGTGACGTATCAATGTGTTTTTACAAAAGATGATCTGAATCGGTTGCTGAAGATCAACTCACCCATTACCAAATTCGTCGCAGACTCGACCCGCTTTTACATGGAGTTCCACGATGAATATCAAAGCATTGATGGCTGTGTCATCAATGACCCGATGACATTGGCGCTGACCTTCATGCCAGAAATTTGCGACTACCAAGACTTGGTGGTGGATGTGGATATTTCGACAGGGGTGGGACTGGGCAAGACCTTTGCTGATTTTTATAATTATGAAAAGAAACCAAAGAATATGAGGGTGGCAATGGGCGTCCGTCCGCGCCTGTTCATGGAGTTGTTCCTGGAGCGAATGGAGAAACTGGCGCAAAAATCCTCGTGACATTCCTGCTTTGAAAGTGTTATTATGAATACGTAGTCCAATTCATTTTTTTCATTTGGAGGATGCCATGCTTGAAAAGATCAAGAGTAATTTCAACACACAGACGTGGGTGCTCATCCCAATCGCCATCGCGATCAATATTGCGGTGGGCCAGATCGTGCTGGCGTTGAAACTGCCCGTATACCTCGATTCGATCGGGACCGTTCTCGTCGCCGCCTTGTGCGGACCGTGGGCTGGCGCTCTCACCGGCTCGCTCTCGAACATCATCTGGGGCATCGCCATCGACCCGAACGCCCTCCCTTGGTGGCCTGTTGCCTTCTTCATCGGGTATAACGCCGGTCGTATGGCGCAGAGGGGCTTCTTCAAGAGTTGGTGGAAGGTTGTAGTGACGGGTTTTGTCGTTGCGCTCACTGCCGCCATCGTCTCAACCCCCATTGCCGTTTACCTTTACGGCGGCATTACAGCCAGCGGATCGTCCTTCATCACCGCTTACCTGATGCAGACCGGCACCGGCATGGTCCAGGCCGTCTTGAGCACCGGATTCCTCGTCGAACCCGTGGACAAGATCACCACTGCGATGCTCGCTTTTGCCATCGTCCTTGGCATGCCCAAGCGCATGATCGGCGGATACCCCAAGTCGAGCCAGGTGGAGACGGAAGATGCCCAAAGCACCACTCAGTTGTACATCGCCATCGGCGTGGTCGTGCTTTTGGTGTTGTTCGCAGCCTTCATGCTCAGGAATATTCTGGGCGGGTAGAGGGATCATAAATCGAACCTGACCGCAGACAGCGGTCGATTGAAAAAAGAGATCAGTTTTCTGGTCTCTTTTGCTTTTCCCACTGGGTATAATCCCCCCATGCACGAACGCCTCTCCTTCCACATCAAAAGGGACAGTGTCCTGCACCGCCTCAACCCGCTGACCAAGCTGGTACTCACCCTCGCGCTCATCCTGATCGCCTTTACCTTTCCCTGGTATTGGGCGCCGCACCTGCTCGTGCTGGTTGCCATCATTCCGCTCAGTTTGCTCGGCAAAGTCTTCCGCGAATTTGGGCTGGCTGCCCTGCGGCTGATCCTTCCGGCGGCGGGATTTCTGTTCCTGATGCAAGCCTTCTTCCAACCTGTCGGGGGGGATATTATTTTCAAATTCTATTTTCTGGATATGACCCTCGAGAGCGTGATGTTCGCCTTCCGCAACGCCATGCGCGTCATCGTCATGGTCTCAGCGTTCACGCTTTTCCTGCTTTCCACCCACCCCAGTGAGTTGATGTCTGACCTTACCCGCCGCGGACTGCCCGGGCAGTTTTCTTACGTCATCATCTCCACGCTGCAGATCATCCCGCAAATGCAAGCCAAGGCGCAGACCATCATCTCCGCCCAGCGCTCGCGTGGGTTGGATACCGAAAGCACCTTCCTCAAACGGGCCGGTTCCGTACTCCCGCTCGTAGGCCCTCTGGTCTTTGGCTCCCTGGTGGAAGTGGAGGAACGTGCCATTGCCATCGAGGCGCGCGGCTTTACATCAAAACACATCAAGACATCGTTGCACGAAATCCCCGATCCGGGGTTCGACAAAACCCTGCGTTGGGTGCTGCTGGCACTCATCATCATTTCCATCGGTTTGAACTTATGGATTTCATAAATCAAACTGCTTGTGGCCGGGCTAAGCCCCGCCACAGAGCGAGAACATCATGGCTTTCGTAAACCTTCAAAACGTCACGTACAAATATCCGCTCACGAAGGTCAATGCATTGGAAGACATCGACCTGCAGATCCGGGAGGGCGAATTCGTATCGGTCATCGGTCCGAACGGGGCGGGCAAGTCCACGCTGTGCTATGCACTGGCAGGCTTTGTGCCGCATTTTTTCAAAGGCGAGATCTCAGGTTCCATAGAAGTGGACGGAAAGAAGTCCGGCGAATCCACGCTTGACGAATGGGTGCTCAACGTCGGTCTGGCGTTCCAAAATCCCTTCAACCAGATCAGTGGCGCGAAGTACACCGTCTTCGAAGAACTGGCGTTCGGGTTGGAAAATATCGGCGTACCCCGCGATGAAATGAAAGTGCGGGTCGAGGAAGCCATGTCCCTGACTGGGATCAGCGATCTGGCTGATCGGTCTCCCTATTCTCTCTCTGGCGGACAACAGCAACGCGTCGCGCTGACCTCGATCCTGGTCATGCGCCCCAGGCTTTTGGTACTCGACGAGCCGACCTCGCAAATGGACCCAATCGGCACACGCGAAGTCTTTGGCGTGGTGCGTAAAATGGCAGAAGAAGGCATGACCGTGGTGATGGTGGAACATAAAATGGAATGGATCGCAAATTTCGCCGACAGGGTCATTGCACTGAAAGATGGCCGTATTTTCCTCGAAGGCAAGCCTGATGAAGTATTGACGTCTGATTTGTTGGTCGAGCATGGGTTTGGCGTTTCGCGCTACACATCCGCGGCACGAGAGGCAAAAAAGCAAGGGCTGTGGAAGAAAGATACATTGCCCGTCACATTGGATGAGGCTGTGAAAGGGTTTAAGTAGGGGCGAGGTCCTCTCGCCCAGATTTCACATACTTGGGCGGGGAGACCCCGCCCCTACGATGGCATATATCATGAAAATTGAAATCAAAGACCTCCGCTTCACCTATCCCACTGGTCTGGAAGCCGTGCGTGGAATTAATCTCAGCATCGACTCCGGCGAGCAGGTCGCGATCGTCGGGCAGAATGGAGCCGGGAAGACCACACTCGTCCGCCACTTCAACGGGCTGCTCAAACCAACTTCCGGGTCCGTGTCCATCGGGGATTGCGAGACGACGAAGCATTCCGTAGCAAAACTGGCTTCGCGGGTTGGGTATGTCTTTCAAAATCCGGATGAACAGTTATTTTCAAGAGATGTGCTTACTGAGGTATCCTTCGGCCCGCGGAATTTGGGATACGCAAAAGCGAGGACGGAAGAGCTTGTCAAACGCGCCCTGGCACTCACCGAATTGACGAACAAAACCGAGACCAATCCCTACGACCTCTCCCCCACATGGCGCAAAATGGTTGCGCTGGCATCCATCATTGCCATGGACACGCCCATCGTCATCTTCGACGAACCCACGACCGGGCAGGATGCCGTCAATGTAACGCGAATTGCCCACGTCATCGCCGAGTTGAAGCGTGAAGGCAAGACGGTCATCACCATCACGCACGACATCGATTTTTGCGCCGAGAATTTCGAACGTGTTGTCGCCCTCTCAAAGGGACAAGTCTTGCTCGATGGACCTGCCCGGGAAATTTTAGGGCAGGAGGAAATCCTTGCGCAAACCTATGTCGATCCGCCACAATTGACAAGATTGGGGAAAGCCCTGGGGTTGAAAGAAACAGTGACGAGGCAGGAAGAATTTTTAAAGGCTGTAGGACAGGATTAATACTGTCCTACTTTTTGTAAACCACCAATTCCTCGTAGCCCGAATCATTTTCGTACAATTCCCGCTTGTAGACCACATCGTCCAATTCCAACAGCACGATCTCAGCTGTGGTGTAAATTTTACATCCGCTGACGAGATGTCCGCCGACCGTCACACCGTCGCCGTCCGAGATGGCGATGTGGATGTGTGAGCCGTGAATGGAAACCGTACCTGTCATTGAGACGATCTCGAAATGACCTTCGTACTCGCTATACGTCTCGCGGTTCGCAAGGCGCAAGGTGGCATGGGTCAGGCTGCCGACACTGGATAATACGCAGCCCGCTTCGATATGATTCTGTTTGACAAATCCCTCGATCAAATCGAACAGGTCTTCTTGCGGTTTGAGCCGGAAGGTGTGTATCTTCATGGATCGGCTTACATTCATTACCAAAACAGGAAGCCGGTTAAACCAGCAAACCAGTCGATGAGGAACTGGTAGAACTGCAGTCCGAGCAAGCCCACAATGACTCCCATCAGTGCACCGGCTACAATATCTGAAAGATAATGAACGCCCATTGCCACGCGCGCCAAAGCCACCAGCGGCGCCCAAGCCCAAAGAAGCAGGGCAAGCCAGGTCGGGGCAAGAGCCGATGCGACTACTGCAATGAGAAAGGCGCGGGCAGCATGCCCTGAGGGAAAGGAGTGCGGATCAGTATTCCGATAGATCTCTCCCCAATCTCCTTCAGGACGTTTGCGTCTGATAAGGAATTTTGCCAGCAGTACCAATCCGGCAAGACCGAGGGTGCCAAAGAATTCAACCGTCTCCCATTGCTTCCAGAACGTATTGCTGAAAAACCAGCCGAGGATAAGCCCCGTCCACCAGAACCATGAGTCACCGGAGTGTGCGAAGAAGATGGCAAGGTTTCGTAAAAGACCCGGCTTTTCAGCCACTCGTAATTGACTGGAAAGCCGGGCATCGAGTTCGAGGATGCTCCGAAATGTCATTTGCGCTTTGCCTTGGGTTTGACCGGGGCTTTCTTCGAGCCAACCTTCGTAGCCGGCTTGCGTGCAACTTTACTGACCGACTTGCTGACAGGGGTGTTCTTCTTTGCGGATGACCGTGCAGCACTTTTGATCTGACTGGCAAGGTCTTCGCGCATCAATTCCAATTGGTGGGGTTTGTCCACATCCATGCAGGGCTCGGCTTTATCCCAGATGATGGCGCGGCCTTTGATGCCGATGCGTTGCGATGCCCGTTCGACCAAACCCTGGAGGGTGAATTGACCGGTCGCAAGTTGGAAGAATGTATCGACACCGATGACAGCCGCCTGGCGCAAAGGGCTCTTGCGGTTGCCGATCAACTGCTCCCAGGTATCGAGGTGTTCAGTCACCATGCGGACGTGGGTAACGTTGATATCCGAACCGCAGACTTCCATATCCTTGAGTTTTGTGTATGTGCGATTGGAGGATGGGTAACGCACCTCCATCACATCGCGCGGACAGACCCCGTAGTACAGGTCGTCTTTTGTCTGCATGCAGGTCTTGACGAGCCAGTCCACCATCTCGCCTTTGACTGCGGGGATATCGGAGGATACAAGGAGGACATACTCGCCTTTTGGGTTCAGTTCAAGCGATTTGTTCACCCCGGCGGTAATATTCGCAAGCATGCGTCCCTGGTTGGAGACATAGTGCAGTGGTTTCTTGCAGGTCAACCCGCTTTTGGGTGAAAGCCCGATGATGATGACCTGGTCCACTTTTTTGGCTTCGCTAAGAGCGTCGAGCACCCATTGCACCATGGGCTTCCCCGCCACATCGATCAAGGCTTTGGAGTCGCCATTGGAATAGGCATATAGTTTATCGCCGGGTTGGGGGATGCCCCCCGCGGTTACGATGGCATTCATGTAGTGATGCTCCTTAAATACAGCAAACAGTGCTTGATTTTTGGATCTGTTGTTTCTTACTTCGCTTCGAGATCTTGTAATTGCGGCTCGAAACCAAGCTTATCCAGCATTTGATCCAGCTCTTCAAAGGTTAGTGGACGGCCCTTGCCGGAAAGGGCAACAAGGGCAGCTTCCATCATATTGGTGCCAAAGGATCGTCCATCCATGACCGGGGTGGTGGTGATTAGGTACTTCACACCGCATTTGCGGAAGAATTCCACATCTTCAGGCGTGGTGGTATTGGTGACAACGACTTTACCCTGCATATTGAAGGGCATGTGTCGCTTGATGTACAGGCAGTCGCCGGCAATGACGGTTGCCCACTCATACCATTTGTTGAACTTGGGCTTGTGTTCGTTCTGCTTTTCGCCAGTGGGATACAACCATTCAAAGGGAAAGCGCGTGACGATGGGGATCAGGATGGCAGCGAGGGTCCGCAAGCCACGAATGGTGCGAACAGGGATCGGCACATCGAGGGCGAACATTAGGTCACAGAAGACGGTTTCGTAGCCTGCTTCGACGAAGGATTTGGAGAGCCCCCAGCGATCCACCCCGACAGTGACCATCACCTTCCGCCCGCGCTGGTTGATGTAGTCGCCGATCTTTTTATCGAGGAAGCCTGGCGCCTTGTTCTCAAGCGTATTCTTCAGCCCACCGCCATCGACGACGGGCGTTTTCTTGATGTAACGAACCAATTTTTGCACTGAATGGAAGGGAAAGAATTTGCCGTCCACGATCGCCCCCAGGTCTGCACCGCCAACCCCAAAAGCGTCCACTTTGCCGTCGAGTTCCTGGTACTTGAGAGCGGCGGCTTCCATATCGCCGTCGGTTCCGATGCGTTCGATACGCACCGTTTCCCCCAGCAGGTTGACCTCCACAGCCTTATTACGTTTGGAAGAGCCGATGCTGATGCTGACTGCGTGTTTCATTTGAGAACCTCCATGGGTGAGATAACGTCAGTTTATCACGAATCAGGGTTCGGTTCCGGAGGAGGCGAGGGAAGGGTAAAAAAGAACGTGGATCCTTTTCCCGGTTCGCTCGTGACCCAGATCCGACCCCTGTGTACTTCGATGATACGCTTGACAAGGGCAAGCCCGACGCCCGTGCCCTCCGTATCGATGTCGAGTTTGTTGAATAAACCAAAGATGCGTTCGTGATGGGCAGGGTCGATACCGATACCGTTATCACGAACAAAGAAGACCCACATCCCGCCTTCGTCGGGAGCCTGACCGATCTCGATCACCGGATTGTCTTTCGTAAACTTTGCGGCATTGTCGATCAGGTTTTGAAGCGCTTCCGCCATTCGTCGACGGTCTACATACACAGCCTGCATCCCCTCCTGAACACGCACTTGTGCATGACTGGCTTGAAGTTGTCCTTGCACGAGAGAAATGGCATCCTCCACGATCTCTTTGAAGGAAACAACACTGGGCGGATTCACCAATCGTCCGATACGAGAGAGCTCGAGCAGGTCATTCAGCAGGGTCTGCATTTTATCGGCGGCGGCGGAAATGCGTTGTACATCCGCCCGCAGGCGTGAAAAGTTTCCCGCCTGGGCATCCCGCTCCAAAAAGCCGAGAAAACCCCGGATGGTGATGATGGGAGATTTGAGGTCATGCGAAACAGTATAGGTGAAGCGCTCCAGTTCGCTGTTCTTGTCTTCTAATTCCTGGATCAGTTTCTCGCGTTCGGTTTCGACCCATTTCCGCTGGCTGATATCGCGCACCATGATGATGACAGATTCCGGGGTCACCGGAGCGGCGCGGGCTTCAAAGAATTGGACCTCTTCGCCGGGGGGCAACCCATATTCGAAGGAATGGACTTGTTCCGTATCGATGGCACGTTCAATGGCGAACAAACTTTGCTGGGCAATGGCGGTCGGGAAAAGTTCCTTGATGTTCCTGCCGATAAAATGAGCAGGTTCCATCAGAGGGGTCAACCCGGCGGATGCCATGAAATCCAGGAATGTTCCGTCTTTGGATACCTCGAAGATAAGATCGGGGATCGAATCAAGAATGGCGCGCGTACGAGATTCGGCATTTCTAAGGGCATCCTGCGTCCGCTTCTGCTCCGTCAGGTCATAGAACATGGAAAGGATGCAAGACCGGTTATCGATCTCGATCAACTCGTAGAAAGCAATGACACTTCGGTTTTCATCTGTCCCAGCCTGCGAAAATTCGTAATCGGCATTGACGATGGACCGCTTGCTCTTGAGAGACTCCACAAAATGGAGGCGCTCTTCACTGGAATCCCACATCCCCAATTCCAGGACCGATTTACCGAGCGATGCTGTAGGCGAGTAACCGGAGAGTTCCCAGTAGGCATCGTTGGCATCCAACAGACGACCCTCTTCCAGAGCAGTAATGCAGATCGCGACCGGGCTGGCATGAAAAACCTTTCGGAAGCGTTCTTCGCTTTCTTTAAGGGCGCGTTCCACCTGCAGTTTTTCAGAAATATCGTAGAACATGCATAGAATGCAATGCTCGTTCCTGATATCGATCAGCTCGTAATATCCAAGGGCAGTTTTCTCCTCACCACCGGCGTGGAATTTCACTTCGACATCATGCAGGGAACCTTTTTCAAGAAGCTCTTTTTTGAACGCCTCACGCTCCTCCGCGGCTTCCCACGTGCCCATTTCGACGGATGTTCGACCGAGCGCTTCCTGAGCGTCCAAACCGGAAATCCTCCAGAACGCATCATTCCCTTCGAGGAAGGTTCCTTCCTCCAGCGTAACAATGGATATACCGATCTGGCTGTTATTGAATACCTTTCGGAAGCGCTCATCGCTGTTACGGCGTTCCATGATCTCTTTTTGGGCTTCTTCATAGAGGCGGGCATTATCGATGGCAAGCGATGCCAGGGCAGCAAGCCGCTCCAAGAGCACAACCTGCTCGGTGGATATGAGCAGACCATGCTCCATGGTCGCCACCTGCAATACACCTAGGACCTTCTCCCCCGTTTTCAAGGGTGCACCGGCAACCGAGTAGAACCCCAGACCGCTTGCCTCCGGATTCTTTTCCTCCCAGGCTTCGTAATCATTCACGAGAATGGTTTCACTGTTCTCCCAAACCTTGCCGGTCACGCCGACCCCTTTATTGGTAAGAGTGCCGTCCCAGCCGGCATAAACCCCCTTGCCCATTTCCTGCCTCAGCGCGGACCGTTCAGGAAGCACAAAGTCTATGCCGACATGGGGCGTCTCGAGCAATTCAGATGTACGATTAAGGATCGACTCGAGGAGAGGATTAAGTTCGAGGCGGTTGAGCAAACCAAAGGTTGTCTCGTGAAGCGCGGTAAGGTATTGGGCTTGAAGTTGGAGTTTTTCCTCCGCCCGCAAACGCTCTTGCAACTCTAGCTGCGCGTCCGAAAGGGAGCGATTAAGACGGCGGATCAAAATATAAACCAGGGCGCTGGATATTATGAAAACGACCGTAAGATCTCTGGCAAAATCGAACGGGGAATCCAAATCGAACCTGCGGATTCCGGCATTCTCCTGAAACGCGAAAAACCAGACCGTTGCGAGGCTGAGCAAGCCTGCTGCCACACCTGCACGCCATCCCAGCAGAAGCGCAGCAAGCAGAATGATTATGGGATAAGCAAGGACAGATACATCCCTTAGCCCATCCGCCCCCCAAGCCTGGTAGGTCAACGCCGCCCAGAGCAGAATGACAAAAAAGATGCCTGCGGTGCGCACCCGGCCAGACTGGATTAGGATCTGTGTAATGATGATGATCAGGATGACTGCCGGAAAAAAATAACGAGAGGATTCGCTCAACCATCTCCCCGAGACGATACGCTCCAAGGCGAGGAAAACCACCGCCACAAGCGCTACCCACCCCATGGAACTCAGCACCTGGGCAGTACGGGTTTTTTCTTCATCCTCGAAGACAGAAGGCCTAAATAAACGACGGACCCTTTCAGGCATAAAAATGATTATATATCATGCCTGTCAGATAAATAAATAACAGGCGGATGCCGGCATCCGCCTGTTATTTCAGTAGGGTCTTTCCAACAACCCATCAAGTACCTTTTTCGAGGATTCGTCGACAACTGCATGTTGGCTACCGCCATGTGAATCCATGGTGACGACAACAGGAAACTCCTTCACTTCGATGACCCACATCGCCTCGGGAACCCCGAATTCCATCTTGAACACACCGTGGACTTTGGTTACGGTCTGGGCGAGGAAAGAGGCGGCACCGCCAATGGCATGGAAGTAGACGCCAGGGGTTTCCTGGCAACCCTTCAACGTCTTTGCACCCATGCCTCCCTTGCCGATGACACCTTTGACGTTGAAGTGCTTCATCACATCGGCTTGATACGGCTCTTCGCGGATGGAAGTGGTGGGTCCGGCCG
>CAZYLM010000080.1:0-11445 GCA_964648645.1 uncultured Anaerolinea sp. | reverse complement strand
GTGAATTTCATGGGCGTTATTTTAGACAGGCGCGGGTGCTTTGTCAATGGCGGGTTTTTGCTTCATGCTTTGGGTGATGAACAGGAAGATGATCACGAAAAGGGATGTGCCCAGACTCCACAAGTCTTTACTGGTCAGGGCTTGTTGGATCAGTGCATAAAACGAGATCAACCCGAGCAGGATGAGGAACACGATGGCGGAGATGTAACTTCGACTTTTTTCCACCAAGGTCCCAACGATCCAAATGATGGGTAAAACGTAGAGGATCTGGTCGTACGCCCAAAGATAAGGAGAGGTGATGAAGGCAATCGGCAGGACCAGGTTCAACACCTGCCAGTTACTGAGCGCGGATTGTTTTCGCCAAAGAAAATACGCAGTGATGCCCAAAAAGATGAGTGTGGTGGCTATTCCTAAAAGAGAATAGCATGCAGAAATTCCGCCACAGGCAACAAAGGCGAGGCTCCATACGTTTGGTTGAACACCCAACCGCCTGTCGAAGGCGGCGGCGCTGCTTTGGCGAAAGATGGCAACCCAGTTCGGGTCCACGATGATGCCGAGGAGTAGAAGTAAAAGTCCGCCTGCAGCCAGCCCGTAGAAAACCTTCCATTGTTTTCGGAGGAGGAAAACCCAACTGAGCAGAAGGAGAATGGTCGCTCCCTGCGAAGGCTTAAGCATGGTGAGGGAGAGCAAAATCCCGGCGGGGAGGAGGCGGTCTTTATCCAATAAATATAATGCGCCATAGATAAATGACAGGGTCAACGCGCCCAGGGTGCCGATCTGTAAAGTCAAATAGATAGGACCGAAGAAAGTAAGGAAAAACACCACTGGCACAAAGAGGCGGTCATGTGAGGGCAACCCCCAACGTTTGAGAAGAAGATAAATGACCAGTCCAAGCGCCAGTTGACTTAGCCATTGCCAAAGGACGTACGCCTGACTTGTGGAAAGCAGCCCCAACGGGGTAAGTAAAACCGCCAGCGGAAGAGGATAAAGGAAGGTCGGCTCGCGAGGCGTGACCCCGTAAAGCGCGTGTCCGTTCTCCCATTGGTCGGGGTTATACGGGTTTTCCCCTTCCAAGATCAGATTGCCCGCCAGCCAAAAGACAAAGAAATTGACGGTATGGATTTTTTGCGTTTTGAGGTTTTGGGAGGCGCGCCACTGGAATAATGCCGCCAGCAATGCGATGGTGATAAGGATGCCCAGGACTTTTTGGAGTTGCCGGGATGTGGTTTGCATGTCGAGGAGGGATTACTTCAACAAGTCCTTTAATTTGGAAAAGGGTGAATCGGGCTCTTCGGGTCGGTGACCGCAATCCTTTTCGTTCAGGTTCTGTCCGCACTCGGCGCATAAGCCCTGGCAGTCGGGTTTGCAGATGGGGTTGATGGGGATCTCGAGCAGGGCATATTCGCGCAGGAGTCCTTCCACATCGAGGTGCGCATCCTCCGGCAGGAGCAACCCCGAATCTGTCACTGAACGCTGGTCAAAAGCATAGAGTTCGGTGAACTCCCAACCCAGTCCTTGTACGAAATCGGTCAGACAGCGCGAACAGGTGAGGGTCGTCTCTGCGCTGAAATTTCCCTGTGCGATCAGCCCCTGCGGAGTCTTGCCAACGTTGACATTGCCCTCGAAATTCCGAAGTTCGAGATCGTCGCCGAGTGCAACCTTCTCAAACTCAAAGGGGAAATCGTGACTGTAACCGACTTCTTCATGAATGATGAAGCCGACGTTGAAGCGGAAGGGTTTGCGGGAATTGGGCATGGGGTTTTCGAGTGTCGCCCTGAGCGAAGCGAAGGGTCTCTGAAACTATATTAGAGATTCTTCGTGGCATAAAACGCCACTCAGAATGACATTACACTTTTCTGTCAACAATATATTTCGCCAAATTTTCCAGGGCGTCGCGTTCTGCTGAAGGTTCGAAGGTTTCTAGTTTGGCCAGGGCGCGGTCTACGTGTCCCTCCGCTTCGACCATGGCTTTCTTGGTACAGCTGCTCGAGCGGATCTTTTCCACGAGACGACCCATATTCTCGTTATTGGTCCAACCGCCCTGCGGCAGCGAGAGGACATCCACATCGTCGGGATTAATCTCTGCAAAATAAATGGCCGGCAGGGTGACAAGCCCGTTCAGCAGGTCTGAGCCGAGCGGTTTGCCAACGGCGTTCTGGTCGCCAGTGAAATCGAGGATATCGTCCACGATCTGGAACGCCATGCCGATCTGATAACCGAAATCACGCATGGCTTCGATCGCCTCGTCGTTGACCGGGCTAACCATCGCCGCGGCGCGTGACGTCATTTCGAATAGCGAGGCGGTCTTGGCGTAGATGCGTTTGTAGTAATTCTCGCGGTTGATGAGTCCGCGCGAGGTGAACATCTGGGTCAATTCACCGTTGACAATGATCGCCAGCGTCTCGGAGAAGAGCTTCATCAGCGGCAGGTAATCGGTCTCTGCGGCGAGTTTGGCGGCGCGCGCAAAAAGGAAGTCGCCGGTCAGGACGGTTGCAGGCGGCGACCAACGCGCATTGAGGGTCGGTGTTCCGCGCCTTAATAATGAGCCGTCGATCAAGTCATCATGCACCAAGGTTGCGGTATGCAACAACTCCACCGCGGCGCCGAGGGTGACGAGCTTATCCAGCGGCGCATCCAGCATGTTGCCGACAAGCAAGCCCAGGGTTGGGCGGATGCGTTTTCCTCCCGCCGAAAGCAGGTGTTCGAGTGCGGCACGCAGGTCGGGGTGAGCTTCATCCGCCTGGGTGCGCATGCGGTCTTCGACAAGTTTGATTTCTTCTGTAACAGGTGATAGAAAAGTAACCGGGTTCAAGTCAATCTCCCCATGCAAAGAGCCGGTCCGCGTTGGCGGTGGTGATTTCGGCGATCTCCGCAGGGCTTTTGGAATGGATTTCCGCTATTTTATCAGCAATATGACGAACAAAGGCGGGTTCGTTTCTTTTGCCACGGAACGGCACGGGTGTAAGAAAAGGCGAATCGGTTTCGATTAGAATCCGTTCAAGCGGGAGGCGTTTTATCATTTCACGATGGTCCTGGTTTTTTGGATAAGTGACCGGACCGGTTATCCCGATGAAAAAATCCATCTCGATGCCTTTTGCAGCGAGGCTGGCATTACCGTTGAAGGAGTGAAGCACGCCAGGTTTCAACCCCAATGGATGGTTGAGGTTGATCCACTTATCGAACCAGTAATCCATCAATGTGAAGAAGTCGTCAAAGGCGGGACCTTGCGTGGCGTCGCCTGATTCTCGCAAGTGGATGACCAGCGGTTTATTCAACGCATCCGCTATCTGGACCTGGGAATTGAGTATACGCTTCTGATGATATCTGGCGTCGGGATCTTTGACCCAGTAATAATCTAGCCCGATCTCGCCGATGGCGGCGACCTTTTTATGTTCGGCGAGTTTGAAAAGTTCGTCGACGTTCTCTTCGGAAAGTGTTTCCGCATCCGTTGGGTGGACGCCCACCGCGGCATAGACCTGTTCGTATCGTTCCGCCAATTCAACGGCTTGGCGGCTCGTCTCGATCGTCGTGCCGGGGATGAGCATCCGCTTCACTCCCGCCTCAACGGCACGTTGAATCATCGCATCACGGTCTTCGTCAAATTTGTGCCAATATAGGTGGCAGTGGGTATCTGTCAATTGCATGGCGGGAGGATTATATCAGTCTGCCATGCGCTGATTTTGTAGATACAATTATTGCGAAATCACCCGGAGGTGTTCATGAAACGTGTAGCCCTTCTTCTGTTCGCAGTCCTGTTTTCCCTTCCCATTTTCGTACAGCCTGTGCATGCCGACGTAGCTCCGCCGGAAGCGGTCCCCGGCTCGAATCTGCTCCCAGGTGAGGAAGGCACACAGGTCCGCATGGCGGCGGAGACGGTCATCCTGACTGTTTCAGAAGACCTGCAGGATGCGAATGGCGCAGTGGCAGAGACACGGGCAGTTTTCACAATGCAAAACCTCGGCGTTGTCGAAGAGAAGATGGATGTTCGCTTTCCGCTTTCGTTCTTCAACGGCAATTCCGATGGCTTCGGAAACTTCCCGGAGATCACGCAGATCCTTGTAAAGGTCAATGGAAAAGCTGTTTCAACTCACAGCGAGGTCCAGCCCTTCGTCAATAACAGCCAGTCTTTTCAGGAACGTGATGAGCTTCCATGGGCTGTCTTTGAAGTCACTTTCCCCCCGGGGCAGGATGTTCTGATCGAAGTCAGCTACCAGGTAGACGGTTACGGTTACTACCCATACCAGGCTTTCAAATATATTCTTGAGACGGGGGCAGGCTGGAACGGGACGATCGGGAGCGCGGATGTGATTTTGCGCCTGCCGTACGAAGCGAACGAGCATAATTTGGATTTCAGCGGCTTCTCCGGTTTCGGCGATACAACCCAAGCTGCCATATTCAAGGGAAACGAAGTCATATGGAAGTTCCAAGATCTCGAACCAACTTACGAGAACAATATGCAATTTGTGATCGTTACGCCTGCACTTTGGAATAAAGTGTTAGCCGAAAACGAAACCGTCACAAAGAACCCAAACGATGGAGAAGCGTGGGGCAGGCTCGCCAAAAACTATAAAGAGATCATCCGCTTGAAACATGGCGAACTTCGGAATGACCCGGCCGGGCTGGAAATGTTCGAGTTAAGCCGCCGCGCTTATGAGAAATGCCTGGCGCTCTTGCCCAATGACCCGTTGTGGCAATACGGCCATGCAGACCTGCTCTGGCCTCATTATTACTTCGATTACTATTTGTACGGGAAACCCGACATCGAAAATCTTCTGCCAACGGTCCTGATGAGACTTCAGACCGCCCTCGAACTTGACCCGAATCTTCAGCAGGCAAAAGATTTGTTGGATGAGATCTACAACAACGTCCCCGGGGCAGTTTACAAGGATGAGTCTGGCAACTATGATTTTTCCGGATTGACGGCCACGCCGGTTCCACCCACGCTTTGGCTTGTTGCGGTGACTGATACCGAGACCCCCACGGAAGTTTTGCCCCCCGCCACTTATACAACCGGGGTCATCCCTCCGACAACCCCTGAACCGACTGCGTCCAACCCGCTATGCGGTAGCATGGCGTTGTTGTCTGTGTTGATTGGGGTTGCCTGGATGGTGTCGTATAAAACGTGACGTGTCATAACAAATGTAAAAGTCGGCAGGTAGGACATTGCAATTATCCAACCTGCCGACTTCTTTCTAATAACTTGCTTCTTGTTCGTTCTTTACTTAATCCCTGCCACTTTCAACCCATCTTCCAGGATCGCCTTTACTTTATCGGCATGCCTCGTCTCGCAGTACACGCGCAGGATCGGTTCCGTGCCGCTAAAGCGGATCAGCATCCAGCCGCCGTCTTCCATTTTGAATTGAAAACCGTCCACGGTGATAACCTCTGTGACCTTCAAGCCGCCGAGCGTGGATGGGTAATTATCGCGGATGATCTTCTTGCGTGATTCATGGTCGCCGCTGAAGGGGCTGTCCACCCGGTCGTAGAAATATTCACCCCCTACTTTGGCAAATAAATCTTTGAGCAATTCGGTGGGTTTCTTGCCGGTCTTGACCATGAAGTCGAGCATATACAAACCAGCCAGAATTCCGTCACGCTCGGGTACGTTTCCGCGAAAGGCATAGCCGCCGGATTCCTCGCCGCCGATGAGGGCGTTGGTCTCGGTCATTTTGGGGGCGACAAATTTGAATCCGACGCCTGTCTCATGGACGGGTACGCCATATATTTCGCCCAGTTTGTTCAACATGCCAGTGGTTGAAAGGGTTTTGACAATATCGCCGCGTTCTTTACGGACCTCCAGCAAGTAATATGCCAGTAAAGCATAAACGCGTAATTGGTTGATGAACTCGCCGTGTTCATCGCCGATGCCGCAACGATCCGCGTCGCCGTCAGTGATGAGCAGGACATCGGCTTTGTTATCGACAGTAGCTTTCAGTCCTACGTCGATATTCGGGCGGATGGGTTCGGGTCGTTTCATCTCAGGGAACGAAGGGTTGCGTTCGTTGTGGATCTCGATGATCTTTGTCTTTCCGCCGCCCAGCAGACGGGTGAACCAGCCAGCGCCGTTGCCCCACATCGCATCCACGACAACAGTGAGTCCGGCGTCTTTGATCGGCTGCAAATCGATCAGCCCGTCACGGGTAAGGTGCTCGATGTAAGGAGTTGCCGCATCGAATTTAACAATTTCTCCGGCGGCTTCGGCTTCTTTATAGTTCTTGACTTTGACATCCTGAACGTCATCGGGGATGCTACCTTCGATCTGCTTCAAGCCTTCGGGGTCGATCGCCCCTCCCGTCTCGTTGCGGACCTTGAAGCCGTTATCGGTGGGTGGGTTGTGGCTTGCAGTGATATTCACCGCGCCTGCGGCTTTTTTATTCACCACGGCATAAGCGATGACCGGTGTGGGGGTCGCGCCATTGGTCAGGTATACTTTCAAACCGTTACCCGCCAGCACTTCAGCAACTGCGGCTGCGAAGTTCTCCGAATGGAAGCGTTTATCATGGCCGACAACGATCCATTGACCCTTTTTCCCTTGTGCAAGCATATAAGAAGCGAAGCCCTGTGCGCATCGGCGCAGATTGTCGAATGTGTAATCCTCAGCGATGACTCCACGCCAGCCGTCAGTGCCGAATTTGATCTTGAATGTCATGGGTATTCTCCTGAAAAATTGCGAAGTAATGCGATTATATCATCGGCGATTTGATGGGTTAACCTCCCACGCCAAATCCGAGCAGGATGTTGCGGATTTGCAATGATAGCTTGACGATCCTGACGACGTGTTCCACAGGCAGCGAGATCAGCATGCTTCCAATGATGGACCAGGTTCCCAACAATGCGAACACGCCAAGAAGAACCTTCCTCCAGGTGTTTTCAATGTTGATTTTGAAATCCTTGGCGATCAGGAAGAAGGAAAGCAGAAAGAAGCTCGGGGTGAAATCTTCGATATATCTCGTGGCTGGGAAGTAGAACATCAGGATGAGCAGCAGCATCACAGCCGAGCCCCCGCCGACTGAAAGAAGGAACCAAACCTCGGGCGGAGAAAGAGCCGCTTGATCCTTCTTTTTGATAAAAGTAAAAATTAGTCGCAGCAGTGGAATGATGAAAAAGAGAATCCAGGGAGAGGTGTATATCAACCCGGCGAGACGTTCGTTGGATGAAGTGTTCTCGGTGGGCTTGATGAAAGGGAATTTTTCCTGAGTAGCAACCGGATAGGTGAAGTAATTGTGCAGATTACTTTTGATGTAATAAGAGGCAAATGGCGAGGTGAAGCTCCTGTAGTCGACATTTGCGAGTTGATATTTCAACCCGAAATCCATCACGGAATCGAAGCGGGCGTAGTTGTACCATCCCAATAGAAGCAACGCTGTGAAGGGAGGCAAAGCGAACAGCAGAAGGCTGATGAGAATTTTCTTTAGCGGGATCAACTTGTAATCTTTTATGAGGTAAAGCACGGTAACGATCGCACCAAGTAAAATGGCTGGCCAGACCGTCAGGCGGGTACCCATGGCTAACGCCCAATGCGTTCCCCCGAGTACTAGCTTCTTTTTTGAGATCTTATCTTCACTCAATCCGCTATGCAGCCAATAATATCCGCCAATAAAGAAGAACTGACCACTGAAGATCGCTGCTTCGTAAATGCCGGAGGTCTTTATCATCCATAAAACCGGGATCGACAAACCTGCGATCAGGGCAAAAAAAGCCGGGAACCAGTTGGGTAATAGGGACTTGGTTCTTTTCCAAAGTTGAAATATAAATAAGTTGAGATACAGAAGGACTCCGCAAGCAAAAATGTATCCAATAAATTTATCTTTGAACTGGGAAATCGCTTCTTCACTAAATGGGATAAGAAACAGGCTTGGGGCGGGTCCCCAGTAGAGATAGTACCTGCCCTTGTAGAGGGTGATATCGATTGGGATCTCGTTCACCACACCAGTCTCGTAACGGAGCGCATAATCGTATGGGTCGCTCAATGCCAGCAGGGATGGCGGCGGTTCTTCGAGCAGGTGTACCTGCCCGTGTTTGAAGGCTGCTGCCATCCTGCCATAGTAATCGAACCTGAATTCCGGGTTTTCGAACGCTGGTACGCCATACCAAAAATACACTCCTGAGATAAGTATGAAAACTATAGCAAGTGCCAGCCCGATCTTGCGAGAGTCTTCAAGACCAACAAGTCTGTCTTTTAACTTCGAAACTTTGTAGCTGTATCTAACCACTATCCAATTCGTTGCAATCAACAAAAGCCCGACCGCCGCCAGGAGTATCCGGCTCATTCCCCAACCGGCGTCGTTATCCAACCCGAGAGGGACGGCAAATACTGCCGCCGTCAGGAGGATTCCCCCAAGAATGCCAAGGATCGGTAATTTTCGCATGACAGCCATTGGCGCTTTTATTTCAGTCCCAATAGTTTGTAAATATCGTTCAGGAAATTTACTGCAAACCGAACTCCTTCATCAGGCACGGCCAGAAGGATATTGGCAAGGATAGAGATGGCTGCCAGAAGGAATACCAGGCTCACGAATAATCGACGCGGGATAACCTTGTTTTGGAGAGAGTCATATTGTGAGCCGGTCTGAACAGCGATGAAGATCGCCAGTGAAGGCATAAAGTCTTCAACAAACCTCATTGCCGGGTAGTAATACGAAAAGATAATCGCGATCGAGGCTAAGCTTGCCCCGGGCAGGGATTTGGATAACCACGAGCTTGCAAAGCTTTGCGTCGATGTGCCCGAATTGCTGACAAAAACGTCGCCCACCCACTGCATGATTGGGAACGCCAATAAGAAAATATATGGCGCAATGAAGATCAGCCCGGCAAGCCTTTCATTGGAATTGACATATTCGACCCGAGAAATGAAGGGAAAGCGTGATGAGATGCTCAACGGATGGGCTAGATAGAGCCCGGTATTGAGTGGGAATCTCGATGTATTGAATACGTTCGTGAAATTGGTGTAATCGATGTTCGCTAATTGATAGGTCAGCCCGAACTCAAAGATCGAGCCAAAACGCGCCCAGTTGTACCATGCCAGAGTACATCCGCCGATAAGGAGTGGGATTGCCAGACCAAGAAAGGCAGGCGTAAGCATGCGGATTTTTTTTCCTTTGTAGGACCTGTAAACAAAGACGAGGGTTAATGCTGCACAAATAGCCACTCCTGGCAAAACGATAACCCTCGAGCCGACAGACAGTGCCCAGTGGGCTGCGGCAAGCGCTAACTTCCAAACAGAGGGAGAATCATCCAGAAACGCTGAATACGCCCAGAAACATCCGCCGATCAAAAATAGCTGGCAGCTGATAATTGCGGCATCGTAAACTTTTGCGCCGTCCAGCATGATGGGAACCGGTGTTATTAGACCGACCGTTAATAAAAGAATTCCGAGCAGCCAGGCGGGTGCGCGCTTTAGTTCCCTTTTCCAATATGTTGCAATAAGGAGTATTTGGTAAATGAAGAGTCCGCTGGCGGCTGCCAATGCTAGATGAAAGTCTCCGATTCGGTTCAGTAGGTTGCGGCTGAGCAGGGAGGCAAGTGCGGCAGGAGTAGGCCCCCAATAGATGTAAAACCTGCCATTGTAAAGTGACAAGTCCCAAGGGAAATTATCAACCCCTTTTTCTCTGCGGATGAAGTAATCGTATGGATTCTCGAGCGCCAGTAGCTCCGGCGGAGGCGCAAGCTTAAGATGGAGATATCCGTTTTTGAAGCTCTTTGCCAATTCGATATAGTATTCGTAGTCGGACCCAACAATGCGTTCATTCAACTGGATGAACCAAAAATACGCGGTGATCACGATCACACCTGAAGCCAGCGATGCTGTCAGGATTCTAAAGAAACGGCTAAACCTTGTCTCGATATATTTGTTGAATTTTTGAGTTGCATTGGCGACGGCACTTCCGAAGAAATGAATTGTGATGCCGAGAACCAGGCTTAAGATGCCCCCAATTAGCAATGCTACCCGTTTGGGTCCCCAGCCCGAATCATTGTCAAGCCCAAGTTGAACCGAGAAAACCGCCAGGCTCGAGAGGACTGCTCCGGCCGTGATAAAGAAATATTTCAAGATAATCTCCGCCTTGATGGGTTTCTATGGAGTCGGTGGCGGGAAGGCAGTGGGCGTTGCCGTGGTTTCAGGGATAACTGAAGGCGTTTCAGTAACCACAGGCGCCGAGGTCGGGGTTGATGTCGTTGTGGCTGTTGGCGCGGGCGCATTCCCCGATATCAGAATCTGCCAGGCGATTTCCAGGTCACCCGAAGCGACGACAGGGAAATCGGGCAGGTTGCCAAGCGCCATGTCGAGCCGCGCAATTGCCTGCGAAAGGATTGCATCGTCTGTTTCGTTTTCCAATTCGAACAACAGGTCGCGCGCCGTTTGCACATCCGTCTTTGCCAGCCCAAAGTTGCTCTGGGCGAGATACAACCTTGCGCGTGCCAGAGTGTCCAATGCGCGAGTGAACATTGCTTCATGTTTCAATTCGAGCAGGAGCGTGTCGTTGGTATCCTGCAATTGCTCATCGAGCGAAGCCTGCATCTCAGTGAGCTTTTCAATCGAAGCCGTATGCGCCTCGATGGAATCTTCAAGCGTCGTCACGCGCCCGTTCATCTCATCCAATTGCGTTTGCAGGTCGGCGATCTCCGCTTCCATCCTTTGGATTTGCGCAGTGTTCTCTTCCACCGGCGCAATGAATGTGTTTTGAATGTACGGCAGCCCAAAATAGAACATCGCGCCGACCGCCACAAAGAGGAGCGCAAGCAATATCAGCCGGATCAGCGCCCGCATAAAGTAAAGGAAAGCCCGCCCCAGCCGTTTGAGGAAGGAGTCCTGTCCTGCATCCGAATCCTGTGCAGACTGATTCTTCTCCACGGGGGCGGGCATTGCCTCTTTCTCGACCGGGACCATGGCGCTGTTTTCTGCGGGTTGATCGAGCTCTGCGGCAAAGGATTCCAGGCGGGCAAGCGTGGCTTTACCCATCCCTTTCACGTTCAGGCAGTCATCCGCCGTGTCGAATGGACGTGCCGCAATGAGATTCCCAGCCAGTTGACGGTTCACGCCAGAGACCTGCGTCAGTGTTTTGAGGTCGGCGTTATTGAGGAAGTGAAGGAAGTCGCTCATGGATTCTCCGTTAGGATGATTGTACAACAAAAGGAATGGCGCGTTTATTTGAGCAAACCATCGAACGTCCATGCGATGTGTTGGACGAGGTCGGGGTTGTGTATCCTGAACAGTTCCAAATTGCCGGAGTAAGAGATGACCAGGCTTATGGCAAGGGTATATGCAAGGAGCAGGATCGCTGCCGCTACATAATATTTTCTATTTTTGAAGATGTCGAAGCCATGCCAGAAACCGATCACTGCAAGGATGACAAGGGTTGGGAGCGCATCCAGCATGTAGCGCATGGCGACGAAGAAGAAGGCTTGCAGCGTGATGAATACAGCGACGAACGCTGTGGAGAGCGATGC
>CAZYLM010000079.1:0-11481 GCA_964648645.1 uncultured Anaerolinea sp. | reverse complement strand
TTTGCAAATGCGGGTTGACCACTTCCTCGCCGTCGAACAATTCCACCACGCGCCGCTCTGCCCGGCGGACGATGGCTCTCGACATCGAGAGTGCGGCACCGCCGAGCGTATCTCCCGGCAGGATGAATTCGTGCGGCATCTCGACCACCTTGCTCAGCTCGTCGGTTTCGTGTTCGACCCACTTCACCCTATCGTCGTCGATGTGACGGAATGTCTCCGCATTTTCAGGGGTGGAGGCGACCTCCGCCATCAGCTTGTACAGATCCCTTTGGGCTTCTGCAAGGATGCGGGGAGTCTGAGGCGCGGAGCATTGGGCGCGGGCGAGTCCCAACGAAGCGGAAGCTTCATCGAGCGTGCCGACCGCTTCCATCCTTACATGATATTTTGGCACGCGCCCTTCGCCGAGCAAGCCTGTCGTACCGTTGTCGCCTTTTGCTGTGTAAAAAGTCATGCGGGCATTATAACCATGATTTCCGCTATAATGGCGCGCATGCTCGAACAATATCACATCGAAATGACCCGTGAGGCGCTCGCCCCGCATGTCAGCGAACGCGCATTGGAGATCATCATCGCCGCCAACGTTCGGCAGGATGCGCTTCGAAATCAGTTCTTTCATGACGAGATCCATTACGACAACAACGCCATCGACAAGGGCGACCGCTACATAAACGAACAGCGCGGCTATGTGCTCGCCACATTGCTCTCACCCGGAATTCTCGGCGCATGGGTTGCTTTCGGGAGATTGCTTCATACAGCGCAGGATTTCTACGCCCATAGCAATTACGTGACCCTTTGGCTGGATCAATACAAGGATGCGGCTCCGCCTCCGCCCGAGATCGAACCGCTAAAGAAAGAGTTGATCAAAGGTCCCAACCTTCGCTCCGGCAAGATATACTTCCCCTTGGATGCGCTGTATTACTTCAAATTCATTCGCCCACTAGTGTTGAAGCTTCTTCCTAAAGACTCACACGGTTGGATGAACCTCGACGAACCCACCCAGGGACCAAAATTCCCCTACGCCATCGCCGCCGCGACAAAACGTACCGCGCATGAGTTCGATCTTCTGCGCAAACTGCTCACCCCCGAAATGTTTGCCCGGTTTGTGGATAAATAAAATCATTGGCCATGCCTTCTATGTGGGGATTTGCGAAAATATGGCTTATCATCAAGAAAGGTATAATTCAAAGCATGGATACAAAAGCAAAACTCAATGAATCTATGAAATCCGCCATGAAAAGCGGAGATGAAATCCGCAAGCGCACGGTGCGCATGGTGCTCGCCGCCGTCAAACAAGTGGAAGTCGACAAACGCACCGAACTCGATGAAACGGCCGTCACAGCCTTGATCCAGAAAGAGGTCAAGAATCGGCGCGAGGCGTTGGAAGAGGCGAAGAAAGCCAATCGCGACGATCTGGTCGCTGCCAACGAGGCCGAGATCAAAGTGCTGGAGGAATTCCTTCCCAAAGCCATGCCCGCCGAAGAACTGCGCGCGCTGGTGCAAGCCGCCATCGCCGAGACCGGAGCCGCCACCCCAAGCGATATGGGTAAAGTGATGAAGGTTGTCATGCCCAAGGTTGCCGGACGCGCCCCCAACGACATGATCAGTGCCGCGGTCAAAGAATTGCTTGCGAAGTAGTATGGAGTCCAAAGTCTCCCGACTTTGGATTGTCAACGACGGGAGTCGTTGACTCCAAAACTCTTAAATGACCCCACGGGCTCCTGTTCCCCGTTCCACACGCATTTTGCAATACAGCCTGATAGTTCTTGTCGGTCTGGCTTCTTTTGGTATCCTCGTCTCGCCGTTGGGGCTCAACCCCAGCCTCGAAACGGTGGGCGAGGGGGACGTGGCGCAAACCACCATCAAATCACCCCGCGATATCGAATACGTCAGCGAGATCCGCACCGAAGAAGCGCGTAAGGCTGCTGAAAGCGCCGTCCAGCCGGTTTACAGTTCCCCCGACCCTGCCATTGCCCGCGAGCAGATCGAACGTCTGCGGACCTCTCTCCAAAACATTACCTCCATTCGTGATAACGCTGAGTCGACCCTTATTGAAAAAGAGGAAAGCCTGCTGGCGTTGAGCGATCTGCGGATCAAACCCGAGACGGTAAGTTATCTCATCAACATATCTTCCACCCGTTGGGATGCCGTGCAATCCGAATCCTTGCGCGTGCTCGAGCAGGTCATGCGCCGCGCGATCTACGAAGACAAGGTCGAAGCAGCCCAGGCGGGGATCACATCCCTCGTCAGCCTGACGTTCAACGAACAACAATCGGAATTGGTGACAGAGCTTGTCACACCCTTTGTCGTACCGAACAGTTTCTTCAGCCAGGAACTGACGGACGCCGAGAAGCTTGCAGCGCGTGAAGCCGTCCAGCCCATCGTACAGACGTATAAAGCAGGGGAGACCATCGTCCCTGCCGGTGAGATCATCACACCGGCGGATATGGAAGCTTTCCAACAACTGGGCATGATCCGCCCCGGTCAACGCTGGGAGGATATTGCTGCTGCGGGTGCCATTGTCGTTTTATGTGCCGCATTCATCCCTATCTATTTTTACCGTCGTCCGCGCTCCGTTCACCTGAACAATCCCCGAAATCTGTTCATCATTTCGCTGGTGTTCATCCTCTTCCTCGCCGGTGCACGTTTGTTTGCCGGGCGCACGCTCGCCCCGTATGGCTATCCCATCCAGGCAGCAGCCCTGCTCTTCACCGCATTGTTCAACATCGAAGTGGGGCTGGTCTTTTCGATCCCGCTTGCCATCCTGGCCGCATATGGTCTGCCGAATTCCTTCGACCTAATCCCTTATTACATGTTCTCCTCCCTGATCGGCTTGCTCGCATTGGGACCTGCGCGCCGTTTTTGGGGATTTCTCCTGGCGGGCCTCGCCATTTCACTTTCCGGTGCGGCCGCCATGCTGGCGTTCCGCATCCCATTGATCACGCTGGATTGGCTGGGGATCCTTCAATACATGGGGGTTATCTTCCTCGCTGGTTTTTCATCTGCCAGCATTGCCCTTCTGCTTCAATTCATGCTGGCTCAATTGCTCGGTCTGACCACTGCACTGCAGCTGCTCGATATTTCACGCCCCGATTTTCAACTCTTGCAGTTCTTTTTACGCAGCGCCCCCGGGACCTACCAGCACAGTTTGCAAGTTGCAAATCTCGCCGAGCAGGCCGCTGAAAAGATCGGCGCCGACCCGCTTCTCACCCGTGTCGGCGCATTGTTCCATGACATCGGCAAGGCGCTCAACCCGAATTTTTTCATCGAAAACCAGGTGCAGGGGAGCATCAACGCCCACAAAGACGCCAACCCCGAAGAAGTCGCCGCCACCATCATTCGCCACGTCACCGATGGTGTGCAATTGGCAAAGAAACACCGCCTTCCAAGCCGCCTGCATGATTTCATCCTCGAGCATCATGGCACCTTGATCACCAACTATCAATACAATCAGGCAATGGAGGCGGCAGGCGGTGATGTGTCCCGGGTAGATATCGAAAAATTTCGCTACCCCGGTCCTCGGCCTGCCTCGCGCGAAACGGCATTGCTTATGCTTGCCGATGCCTCCGAAGCCCGCGCCCGCGCCGAACGCCCCGCCACCGACGAAGAGATCCGTGCGTTGGTCACCAGTGTGATTCAAACCGTTCAAAAACACAACCAACTTGACGATACGCTGCTCACCCTGCGTGATCTCAAACTCATTACCGAGTCATTTGTCACCACCCTGCGGGGAACCTATCATCCACGCATTCAGTACCCCAAAGCTACTGTTCCGGATCAGGACACGACCCTGCTCACACCGAGAAAAGAAAAATGATACATATTGATAATCAATTGGACTTCCGCGACTCAGCCCTGCTTGAGCGGGCTGCGTTGTTGACCCTTGAAATTGTTCCGCCTCTTAACCCAGACCTGGGGACTGAGTCCACCCAGGGAGATTTGACCATCGTCCTGACCGATGACCGCCATCTCCATGAGTTGAACCTCGACTACCTCGGTGTGGACTCCCCGACGGATGTGCTTTCGTTCCCTGCAGGTGAGGTGGACCCCGAGACCGAGGTGTTATATCTGGGCGATATCGCCATCTCGATACCGCGTGCAATGCAACAGGCACAGAATGCCGGCCATCCCTTGGAAGCCGAGGCGCAGTTGCTTGTCGTCCATGGAGTTTTGCATTTGCTCGGATACGATCACGGCACGGAAGCTGAGAAAGCCGTCATGTGGGCAGAGCAAGCCAGGGTGCTGGAAGGACTCGGTTTGTCGCGGATACAAATACAGGAATAAGTGTGAAGGAATTCTTTCTCTCACGGGTCCGCGCCTTTCATTACGCGTTTCAAGGTTGGGGGTATGTACTGCGTACCCAGCGCAATGCCTGGATCCACAGCGCCATTGCGATCGCTGTATTTATTGTTGGATTATGGCTCGAACTTCCCGCGCGTGATTGGGCGATCATCATCCTGACGGCGGCATTGGTTTTTTCGGCTGAATTCATCAACACAGCCATCGAAGCTGTTGTGGATCTTGCCACCCAGGAACATCATCCCCTCGCCAAGGTCGGCAAGGATGTTGGCGCAGCGGCGGTTTTGGTCGCTGCCCTGGCTGCCATTTTGATCGGATTGCTCATTCTCGGTCCGCCATTGTGGATAAAATTATCTCCACTATTCCCAATCCGTTGATCACTATTCGCTCTTTCCACTTGCCTTTTCTATCTTTTCCTCAAATAACTGCTTTAGGAGCACCCCATGACATTATCCTTCAAATTTGGCACCGTTGGTTCGCCGGCGGGCACACCCAAGAAACCCGGTGGAACGGTCGGCGCGATTGCCTTCAGCAAAAGCATCGGCTTGGATACACTCGAATTGGGCTGGGTGCAGTCGGTCCGCGTGAGCGAAGAGACCTGCGGGCTGATCAAAGCTGCGGCCGAGGAAAATTCCATTGCTTTGAGCGTCCACGCTCCGTATTTCATCAACTTGAATGCGGAGAAGGAGGAGTGGCCGAAATCGCGCAAGCGTCTGATGGATGCGGCGCATTATGGTTTTCTCGCCGGTGCGACGGACATCATCTTTCATCCTGGCTCTTATTTTGGAAACGAGCCCGCCGAAGTGTTGAAGGTCGCCCTTCCGCGCCTCGAAGGGTGTATCAAGGAATTGCAGAAGAACGGCGATAAAGTAACTCTCCGCCCCGAAACGATGGGTAAATCAGCCATGCTTGGCTCATTCGAAGACGCACTCGCCATGAGCAAATCCATGGAGATGGTCCAGCCTTGCATCGACTTTGCCCACCTCCATGCCCGTCCCGGCGATGGCTCAATGAACACCTACGATGAATGGTCGCGCTTGCTGGAAAGGTACGGCAAGAATTTGGGAAGTAACGCTCTGAAGAGGTTGCACATCCATCTTTCAGGTATCGAGTATGGGCCGAAAGGCGAAAAGAACCATCTTCCACTAAAGGAGGCGGACCTCGACTTGAAAGCTCTCTTCAAAGCCTTGAAAGATTTCGGCTGCGGCGGGCGTATCCTTTGCGAAAGCCCCATTATGGAGGGGGATGCGTTCTTGATGAAGAAGGCCTGGATGAAGGTTAGCGGGGAAAAGGAAAAATAGTCGTGCGTGCGACCACTTACAAGTTAAAGAATACAGACCCCTGATCGCAGTCAGCCGTCTTTGGACTCAAAAAAGCGCCCCTGATCTCTCAGAGGCGCTTTTTACTTACCACTTATCGTTTCTTACTTGCTCAACCCGACGTTAATCTCATTCAGTTCGGGGTCGTTCGGACCGGCAACAAGGTTGTCGGCATAGGAGTCGTAATAACCTTGTGCTGCAAAGACCAGGGTGAATTCGGTTCCACGCGGGATGCCGGTGATCTTGTACTCTCCGTTCGCGCCGACTTCGATGAAAGTGTTGACATAGCTTTCATTGAAATTCGAGTTCTGCCATTCGGCATACGTGGTGCCGGGTGTCAGCACAAAGACATACGCCCCGGAGATCGGGTTATTTGTCGCCGCATCATAGATCAAGCCGTAAACGGTGACGGTGTCTCCGCTGGAAGGTTGCTGGGGTTGACCACCGCTACCGCCGCTTCCACTGACGGTCACTTCGGTTGAGTTGCCCATGGGTGTCTGGGCATCACCGGCGAAGAGTTCGAGCCGGTATGTCCCATCGGGCATGGGGTTGCCATCGTTGGGCAGGAAGGTTCCAAAGAGTCCGCTTTCGCCCCATTCCCAGGCGTAACTGTATTCGGCGACTTTTTCGTTGTTCAAATACCAGTGTTCCACCAAAACTTCGCCGTCCGTCATGCCGGAATATTCGAAACCGGCGGCAATGCACAGAACGCTACCTTGATAGGAGTTGAGCGTATCGTTTGACCAGTCGCATTTATCGGCAGAGGCGGATGAAGTGTCAAGCCAGACAAAACCGGTTGCGGACTCGGAGCCGCCACCCGGGTTGCTGACCACGCCGGGGACGGCGTAGGGGCTGGTGTATTGTTTCCCGCCGGTTGCTGCTTCGATCAGAGGAAGGGCAAGGTTGACGGGACGAATGCCGTTCAAAAAGCCGCCGATGGGGACACAGCTGTCGTTCTGGTCGACGACTCCGTCACCATTGGTATCCTGAACCTGGCGGCAGTCGGAAGTTTCCGAATCGCGGCTGGCTGCGGCGATGGTGGGCACGCCGATGATATGACCGTTGTCATCTGCTGCGAGACCGCCTGAGTTGCCGCCGGAGATGGTGGTATCGGTCTTGATCCAGGCGCGGTCACCCAGTTGATCTTCGGATGAAAAACCGGAGACTGTACCTTTGGTGTAGGTAATGGTATTGCCACCGATGGCGGGGAAGCCGAAGATATTGATATCATCCCCGACGTGAACGTTATCTGAATTACCCATTTGAACGTAGGGCAGGTTCAGGCTGCTGGGGTCGACCGCAGTACCGTTCACCGAGGAGGTGATCTGAATAATGGCCAGGTCTAAGAAGCCGTCCACTGCCAGGACTTTGGCGATATAGGTCGGCACGGCAGGTTTATCTTCAGAGACGATGACCGCAACGCCAAGGGCATCCGGCTCGTCCGCCGTATCGCCTTGGGAGGCGGGGCTGGCGACGTGTGCATTGGTAAGGATCATCCCGCTGGGGGAAAGGATCGTTCCGGAGCCAACATATCCCGGAACAAGTTCACCGCCATTGTTGAACAGGCCAAAGATCTGTACCGTGGCAGAGATCAAATTAGCACGAGTCCCAGAGGTTAGATCGGTTGCCGGGGTCTCCTGAGGATTGTCGGGAGTCTCGGGGGTGACCGGTTCCACCTGAGGGGAAGCCGCCTGACACGCCAGTGCGGCGATCGCCAGGATGGATATGAAAATCAGAAAAGGTTTGAGGGATTTGAATTTCATGCCAGCCTCACATTAAGAAAAATCAAGGGATTGGAGGAAGCGGTAGAACCTGCTGAGGTCAATGTCATAGTTCTCCTCAGCGGCTTGGAAGGAAACGACAATGGCGCGCTCTCCGCTCACATAGATGAAGTCCGCACCTCGCACCACACTCGGTATAGTCGCGTGGGTGACGTCCGGGTTCGATTCCACAAAGGCATACGTGATCATGTAAGCGTTACGCCCGTTGATGTCCCTGACTTCCTGCTGGTCGAGCATGCTAAAACCGAGCAGGTTTTGGGCGTGGTCCAATGCCACGGTACTTGCCACTTCAGAGGTGGTTGCTTCAGAGGTGACAGCGATCTCGCGGATCACATAGGTCGTACCAAAGCCTGTGGATGTGCGATCGACGGTACGGAGCAGTTCTTCGCCATTCCCTTCGGACTTCAACCAATTCTTTGGAGCCTGCACGGTGATGCCATTCGCTTCGAACGGAACCGAGGCATTTTCGATGCTTGCTTTAAAGAACCAGCCCGCAACAAGGGCAATGACAGTGACAAGTACGACGGTGATCTCCGCAAAGCGGTCACCGAGGGAACCTTGATTGTTAGCCATGTTAGTTCTCCTACTTCCCTGCCTGCAGGGATTTGATACTGCGGCGTACCAGCCCGAGGATGACAGCGGTGGTGGCAAAGGCAACGACCGCCGCTAAGACAAGCCCCATCCAAGTATTGGTGGTCGATCCACTCAGAGTAATGGTGGGCTGGGTGACGATCACCTGCAACCAGGTGAATACGCCGTTGAAAACCGCAGCGAGGGTGATACCGAGAGGCATCCACCAGATCGGTTCGGATTCAAACTTTGCGCGTCCAAGGAAGTACCCTGTGATGCCGGAAAAAGCCGCCTGTGCCAGCGCGACCACTGCAATGCGGATGATGCCTGCGCCAAGGTCCACACCGCCATTTGAGACGACGAAGTTGATGTTCAAAACGGTCGCATAACCCAACCCGGCGGCGGTCGCATAGACCACACCGTCGGTCGGTTCGTCGAATTCTTCCGAGTTATAGATGCTGTATCGCACAGCAGCATACTTTAGATATTCCTGGGTGAACCCCACAACGAGGATGCCCCCGACGATCTTCGATAAAGTATCGGTGTAGATCCAATGCGAAGTGCGGAATAATTTTTCGACGACCGGGATGCCGACGCCGGCTGCAAATAAAGCGCCGAGCGCGAACACGCCGAGGACGAAGCCCTTGGGTTCCGGTTCGGCGCTGTCCTGCAGGTAAAAGAAGACAAGCCAGATAAGTGCAGGAACAAGGGCAAGGAAGACACCGGTCAATAACAGGGTGGACGGCGTAAAGTTGGGTTTCAATGTGCCGTCCAGGGCGTATACGATCCCCACAAAAACACACAAGCCGACGATGAGCAATATTTCATCGCGCCAGACGTGTTTCCGCTCATGAATTGCTTTTGGTTCATTCATGGAAATTCTCTCCTTTGCTGGTGGTTTGATTCTTTTATGATATTTGGAACACTGGGAATAGTCAATAGTCTATACAGGGGATTCGGCTTCCGACTTCATTGCAGGTCAAAGATGTGCAACCAGCCCAAAGTCCGCGGGGAGAAGCGAAAACATATGGGCGTTGAGGATTTTTTCGCGGACGGTCATCCGGTTGAGAAGGAGCCCTTCATAATGTGCTCCGAGCTTTTCAGCAACGCGTTTGCTGGCTTCATTCCCAACGGCGATAACGATCTCAGTCCTGATGGCATTCGTCCGTTCAAAGGCAAATCGGGCGGCAAGCTTCGCGGCACGCCCGGCAAATCCATTACCCCTTCGTGAAGACCGCACCCAATAGCCAAGGTTAAAGAATTTATAAACCGGGTGAAAATGGCTGAGACTGCAACCGCCGATAAGTTCCTTCGTTTCTTCCAATGTAATAGCGAAGGCATACAGGCTGCCCTGGGACCATTCCGACCGGGTCACTGCAATGAAATCCTGGGCGAGATGCCTGGTGTACTGCGGGGTTCCCCAAGACATCCACGGGCTAAGATCTGAGAGGGACTCATGGACCGCCTTGAAGAGTTCGGCATCTTCCCCAAATTCAAACGGGCGCAGTGTGACGACTTGATCGGTCAATTTGACAAATGGGAGCATTGTGAATTAAAGAAAAAGAGACACGTCGTCACAAAACTGTGCTCCGCGTCTCGGTCGTAGCTGACATGGATCAAAACTCAGGAGATGTAGTCTCTCAGGTTGTGTTCCACAGCGTAGGCGGCCGCCTCTGCGCGGTTGTTGACGTTCAACTTCGAGAGGATGCTCGAAACGTAATTGCGAACAGTGCCTTCGCCTAGGAATAGATTCTTGGCGATCTCGCGGTTGGTCTTGCCTTCCGAGACGAGTAGAAGGACGTGCTTTTCCTGCTGACTGAGATGAGCGAAGGCCGATGCCTCTTCCTCCTTGACCGCACGCCTCACTTCCTGAAAGACGCGCTGGGTCACCGCGGGGTCGAGCAGGGCTTCACCACGGCCGACAGATTCCAGCGCCTTGATCAGGTCTTCGCTCCCGATCTGCTTGAGGATGTACCCCGATGCCCCTGCACGGATGGCGGAAAAGAGCATCTCATCTTCCGCATAGGATGTGAGCATGATAACTTTTGTGTTTGGGAATTGACTGACGATCTGTTCACAAGCTTCGATCCCCGATGTGCCCGGTAGGCGGATATCCATCACCACCACATCAGGCTTGAGGGATGCGGTCTGTTCGAGCGCCTCACGAGCCGAGCTCGCTTCTCCGACCACGTCGAAGTGAGGGTGTCGTTCCAGGAGGGATTTCAAACCGAGCCGTACTACTTCATGGTCGTCAACCAGAATAATTCGTTGTTTTTTCATGGTTTTTATTTTACCGCATGAAATCGGAAAAACGGGCAAAAATCACGTTTTTTGGGCATTTTTCAGCGTTTCAAGGTGTTCCTCGATATGAGCCAGGCTCCGCTCCACCCAAAGCTGCAGGGTGAGTTCACCACCCAGCGCTTCATGTTGGCTGAGGCGTGACCAGGTTTCCTGGGGGGCGGAACTGAGCATGTCTGCTGTTTCCTGGACCCTATTGTTGAATTCTTCCAAAATTTTCCCCAAAGGTTCACCCCGGTCGTAATGCTCAGACATCCATGCATCAGGGTCGAAATTCCTGAAGAGCGGATTTTCCTCATTCAATGTCCGGCGGATCCGCATCCCATAAACTTCGCGCTCCACATCCCGCACATGGAAGGCGAGCTGGTGGATGGACCAGTCACCTTCAGCCTTGGCGTGCAGGTCCATGGGGTTTTGACAAATCTTGCAGAATTCTATCGCTGCCTTGCGCAGGCGTGCCAGTAATTTTTCACGATATTCCATCAATTCTTTCAAGTTTCCTCCGATATTTGTGTGGTCAAAAGTCAGGAGACGTTGGAGTCCTTTTTGGGTCAGTTGCATACCGGAACCGTGTCAGTATTTGAGTTTGCGTTGAGCGGCATGCCAAAATAAGGTGATGGATCATAAGTATTATCGATATCGAGTTCGTTCAGGTAGCTCCCAAACCCGTCGTCTTTGACGATCGAGATGTGCAAGTGTACTCCCACCGGGCTTCCCGGTGTCCCCGAGAAATTGCCCATGTATCCCAGAAAGGTCCCGGCTTCAACGTAAACCTCGTGCGTCCCCTGTGGGAATTGCTCCGAGACGAATGAATTTCCATCTGCATCTGCCATGTGGGTGTAATAAACCCATATCTGGCGGGATGGTTCAAGCGGGTCTTCGGGTACGCGGACAATAACAGTAGATTTCCAATCTTCCTGCCGCGTGAGGTAACCAGGGTAGGCCGTGACGATGGGGGTGATGCCCACATCCGTCCCGCCGAAGATGTCAAGTCCGCTGTGGCGGTGACCGGGACGGAAGGAATCATCCCAAATGAAGCCGATCAATCCGTTGGTGGGGAAGCTAAAGGGGGCATCACCGCACCGGGAGCCGAGAGTCATCATCAAGTCGGGGCGGGAGGCGGGATCGTTGAACCACGCAACGGTTTGAGCCGTACGTTCTGTCGCTTTCCCCTGCCCGTACGTGAAATAGAGATAGAGTCCCGCGACTGCAATCGC
>CAZYLM010000078.1:3105-11508 GCA_964648645.1 uncultured Anaerolinea sp. | reverse complement strand
TGCCATTTCCAACGGAAAACATCGAAGCCCATCACACCCGTACGCCCGTTTTCGTAGCTGTTCCATTCCTTGTTGATGACACCATTAACAACATCGCCGGGAGTATACAGTTTCACTTCGCTGATGAAGCAGTCGTAGGTGGGAAGATTCTGGATCATGTTGGTGATGCTGATGCGGGCATTGTTTTCGTCTACTCCTGCGACCATGAAGATGTGATCGAAGCGTTCATCCGGGCTTTGGTAGAGGGTTGAATACGAGTAAAGGACATCTCCGGTATGCAGATCGCCATTGCTTGCAAAATCATATCCGGGCATGGGGATGTCGGTATGGAAGACATCATAGGTTTCGGGGTCGAAACCGAGCCAGGGGCGGCCATTCCATTTGGGGTTGGCAGCAGTGAATATGGATGCATTGGCATACCAGTCACCGATCCGATAAGGGAAGCCGTTCGCATCTTTCATAATGGTCCATGCGAGCGGACCGCACATCGACGAGGCGTCCCAGAAACCGATCTCCTCCTGAGAGATACGGTTCGCTTCCTGGCAATTGGAGGCGAGGTATTGACGTCCGGCAGAGAGATAATCCGGGATCTGCCAGTCAAAGTTGAACATTCCTTGCAGCGATTCGTTGCTCACGTACCCTTGGTCGACCATCCAATGGCAGGGCAGTTTTTTGAGGATCGGGACAATCGTCTCATCTTGAGGGAAACCATCTTTTTGCCAGTAGGCAGTCACATACGCGCTCCAGGATGACTCGAGAACTCCTGGCACCATCGGGATCGCAAGCAAGTGCAACCCATCCCCGTTCTTTCGGAGCCAGACCACGAAACCATCTGTGATGAAGGTTGTTACAAGTCGGTCTGCCTTGTACAGGAGGGGGTACTGGTACATTTTGATCTTGAATTCATAAACGAACGGGTCGTTCGTTACATTCAACATCGTTCCAAGCGGACCATTCCATATATAGTTCTCGCGGAGGTCATTGAGAGTGATCTCATTGCCAAAGTCTTGCTGGACCTTGGCAAGCATTTCCTCAGGGGAGGGGTTCGGTGCGGAAGGAGCACACCCGGCTGGGTTTCCAAATGCGTGAGCAGGAGATTCCGCCTCGGTATCCAACTCGAAATTGATCTGCTGGGCTTCAGTCGGGTTGTTGAAGGATGGTACTTCTAGCGTAGTTTCGTACGGGTTTTGTATTGTGGCGTCGAGAATCGATCCGGCAGATGAGTTGCCTTGCGAAGATATCGACTGTAATGCGTTTATCGAACTGAATAGGGTTGTCCCGATGATGGCGATCGGTATGAGCAGGTATTTCATGGCATTCCTTCCTTGCAGCTGGATTGATTTCCAGCATGGGCGGGGTACCGTCTCGGGAATGCCAGGTTTGCGTATTGTTCGAACGAGCCTTGCAGGATTCGTTCATTGTGACCTTCGGTAACCTGGCGATCCTGATCACGCTGTGCGTGACGGTAGACCCATGGCTTTGCGTCCCTGCCTTTCGACAGGTTTGCCGTTATCGTTTGCCAATTTAAGGTGCGGTTAAAAATAAAAGGCTTGGACTTTGTGCCAAGCCTGAAAGGTGTTTTGGTCGGGGAGGGTGGCGGGAGGACCCGCGGGTTGTGTTGTTTGACTTTCGGCGGCTTGGCGATCTTGGTCACGCCTTGCGTGACGGTAGACCCATAGCTTTGCGTCCCTGCTTTTCAGCAGGTTTGCCTTTATCGATGTTATGTTGTTTGACGTAGGTTGCCGATAATTTCTTTTCGCAACTTACGCTGTCATTCTAACCCCAATGCCACGATTTGCGGTTAACAGTATGCTTACAACAAAAAAAGAAAAGCTTTCGTTTCTGTAAATACAAAAGCGAAAAGGCTCTTCACAATCATGGCGAACTCATGAAATGATATTGCAAAAATTCAAAAAGCCATATATACTCACTCAGTGAGTATATATGGCTAAAAAAGAACATCGCAGCGGCAACCTCTCCCCCGAATTTGCCCTCTTGGGCTTTCTTATAGAAAAGCCCTGCCATGGCTACGACTTACACCAGCGGCTCAACACTGAACTTGGGCAGGTTTGGCACTTAAGCCAGAGCCAGGCATATGCCATTCTGAAACGTCTCGAAACGCGCGGCGATATTTCCTCGCGCGTGGTCGAACAGGAAAAACTGCCAGCCCGGCAGATGTTACATATCACCACCAGCGGACGTAAGCGCTTCTTTGAATGGCTCGAAAATGACATCAGCGCCACATCACGGTCAATCCGCCTCGAATTCATCACCCGCCTTTATTTTGCAAATCTTTACCGACCCGAAATTCTTTCTCAGATATATAAATCCCAAATTGAGGAAGTTGAAGCCAAGATCGAAGAACTTGAAACCCTTATCGGACACCTTCCTCCCGAACAAATCTACAACCAATTAAGTCTTGACCTTCGCCTCCAACAAATGCGATTCGTTCAAACCTGGATGGCAAAGATAAGAATACAGTTCCATATATCAAAGGAGATAAGATGAAACGCTTTCTAAATATTGCACTACTGCTTGCACTTTTGTCAGCAGGATGTGCGCCCTCTGTCGCCCCTACAGCAACAGTCGCTCCTGCCACTGAGGCTCCAACTTCCACACCAATTCCTCTCACAGCGACAGCCGAACCGCGCACCCTCATCGTCTTTGCTGCTGCCTCCCTCACCGATGCCTTCACTGAGCTCGGTGAGAACTTCCAGACTGCCAACCCCGACGTGACCGTCACCTTCAACTTCGCCGGGTCGCAAGCCCTGCGCACCCAGATTGAAGAAGGTGCACCAGCCGATATTTTCGCCTCAGCAAGCGGCAAAGAAATGGACGCAGCCATCGAAGGGAAATTCATTGCGGACGGCGTGAAGCAGATATTCCTCACGAACAAGCTTGTAGTCATTCTCCCAACGGATAATCCAGCTGGGATGGAAAAACTGGAGGACCTAACCAAACCGGGCGTAAAGATCGTTTTGGCTGCAGAAGAGGTCCCGGTTGGCAATTATGCCCGTCAGGCGCTTGATCTGATGAATGGCTCCTTTGGAGCCGATTTCAAAGATAAGGTTCTTGCCAACGTGGTATCCAACGAAGATAATGTCAAACAAGTGGTTTCAAAAGTCCAGTTGGGCGAAGCAGATGCAGGGATCGTGTACACCTCCGATGCCGTCGCCGCGCCGGAATTGAAATCCATTGAGATCCCCGCCGAGTTAAACATCATCGCTAAATATCCGATTGCCCCACTGGTGAAATCTGAGAACGCAGACCTCGCTCAGGCATTCATTGACTATGCCCTCTCAGAGGAAGGTCAAGCCATTCTGGCAAGATGGGGATTTGGACCCAAGCCGTAAATGGCGTAACGTGCATCGTGGGAGGGCTCCCCTCCTACGATGCTTAGTCTATGAAAAGAATCTCTTCGTATTCAAGATGGTTATTTATTCTTCCCAGCGCCTTCATGCTGGCTTTGTTTCTATTACCAATCTCCGCCATTTTGATCCGCTCCATTGGGGATAATTTCTTTGCAAATGCGTTCTCAGAACAAGCATTCAAAGCTTTACGATTGAGCCTTATAACAAGTACGATCACTACTCTTCTGGCTATCATATTTGGTACGCCGTTGGCATACATGCTTGCCCGTTGGAAAATGCGCTATAAGACCGGGCTTGAATTGCTGATCGATCTCCCCATTGTCCTGCCGCCTTCGGTGGCTGGGCTCGCCCTGTTGATCGCTTTCGGACGGCGTGGAATCTTCGGATCCGCACTTGAGGCGCTGGGTGTCAGCCTGCCTTTTACCACTCCAGCAGTTGTCCTGGCGCAGTTATTCGTTGCCGCACCGCTCTACATCCGCTCGGCACGGATCGGTTTCGCCGAAGTGGATGAGCAGCTTGAAGAAGCCGCCAATGTGGAGGGGGCGAATCAATGGCAGATGTTCACTGCAGTGATGCTACCGCTTGCGGGCCGTGCCCTAGTCAGCGGCGCCATCCTCACCTGGACGCGAGCCCTTGGCGAATTCGGCGCGACGATCTTATTTGCAGGAAATCTTGAAGGGGTGACTCAAACCATGCCGATGGCGATCTACCTCGGCTTTGAACGGAATATCGGTGTGGCGCTATCACTGTCGGTTGTTCTCATTTTCGTATCCACCCTTTTGCTGTTGCTTTCTCGAAAACTGGAAAAGGAGAAACACTAGCCGTTTTTAACGGCATACACCGCGCTTTGCGCGGTGCAGCCTTTAGACCAACTCAGAGGGAGGAGAGAGAGTTTGGATGAGCGGCGTTTACCGCTCTATTCAACAGGGTCAACGTCAGGATTTGTTCCGCTTAGAGAGCAGGCGGGGTGTTCGATGCAGTTGCACTCGAGGGCTTTCGAACAGCGCCTTGCCCGCAGGCGGGGAGCTTGCTCAGGCAGGTGTTCCGCCGGGTACACGACCTGGACTTCAATGGCAATTTCACCTTGAACGTGCTCGCAGTACTTGGTTTTTTCAACTTGCCAAACCTGCTTTGCCATGCCTGCCTCCTGACTCTGATGCTCGAAGTTTATATGGAAAACGCCTGTCATGCCAGTGACAGGCGTCATAAACTCGAATGACAAAAAACCTATTACAGATATGATAAGTCTTTATTTCCTTGCAAGGATGTAAACGCTGCCATTATCGCTGGTGAGGTAGAGTTCACCGGTCTCGTCTTCGCCAAAGGATGTGATGGTAACCCCCGCCTCAAACTGGACCCGGGACTGCCACTGACCATTCGAAAGGATCAGCCCCCAAACCTTCCCCGAACAATAATCGCCGTAAAGGTAGACGCCGTTCCATTCGGGCATCGAGCCGCGGTAAACGTACCCGCCCGTGATCGAGCAGCCTTCCGCATGGCTGTATTCCGCAGCCGGAAGTAGAAGACCCGGCTGGGCTTCGCCATCGTAACCGTGAAGCCCTTCCATGATGCTCCAGCCGAAGTTTGCACCCCCGGGCGAACCGGCGGGGAAATAATCGATTTCTTCATATTGATTTTGCCCCACATCGCCAATCCATAAATCCCCCGTCACCCGGTCGAAAGACATACGCCAGGGATTTCGTAACCCATACGCCCAGACCTCGTTCCCAAAGGGGTTGTCAGCAGGAATGGAATAGGGATCGCCGTTATTCACGTCGATGCGCAGGATCTTGCCCAGCAGGGAGGCAGTATTTTGTCCGTTCTTGAATGGGTCGCCAGCCGCGCCTCCATCGCCAAGACCGAGATAAAGATAACCATCAGGTCCAAATATCACAGCGCCACCGTTGTGGTTCGGGAAGGGCTGGTCGATGACCATTAACACTTTTTCGCTCGCAGGGTCGGCCGTATCTCCCGTCGCGTGGAACCTTGATATGCGGGTGTGCCCGCCATCACCGGTGTAGTTGACGTAGAAGAACCCGTTCTGCTCGAAATCGGGATGAAAAGCCAGTCCGAGCAGCCCCATTTCGTTGCTTACATCGTTCACGCGGTCATCGATATTAAGGAAGGGCTGATCAAACAGAAGCCCATCTTTGAAGATGCGTATCGCGCCGTATTTCTCGATGATGAACAGACGTCCCGACCCATCGTATGCGGATTCAACATCCACGGGGCGGTCAAGTCCGCTGACGATGGGCATCCACCCAAACCCGCTCGGGTCTGGGAATTGATTCGCTTGCGTGATGGGAGTCTCGCTGGGTTGAGGTGCGGCAGTATCAGGCTCGGGCGTGATTTGGGTTTGGGGCGCCGCGTCAATCGTCCCTTGGGCAAGAGGCGTGGGGGTAGGTCCCAGAACCCCGTTCCCACCGCAGGCAAGAGCCGGGATTACCAGTAAAAGAAAAAGTTTTTTCATGTTTTGGTGCTATTCTTTTACTTCGGTGGTTTCCCCATCCACGACATCTTCGTTGGCGTTTTTAGGGTCCATATTGCCAGCCAAAGCCTTCATGTGTTCCGCTACAACTTCCGGCGGGCAAAGTTCAGTGAAAATGTAGGTGCCAAGCCAGAGGATGGCGGCATCATCCACCATGCCTATGACAGGCAGGACAACATTGGGTGCAAGATCGGCGGGCATGAGAAGGTAGGCAAAAGCGCCAAGCGGGACAAGCTTGGCGAGGAAACTGACCCGGCGGTCTCCGAGGAGGCGAAAGATCAGTTTGAGTTGGTTGACCATGTTGCGGATCACGCCGCCCTGCTGGGGGACGATGATCTCGGAAGGTTTTTTATCAGTCATTTTGTTCTCCTTTGGGTTCTGCTTGAATTATATTCCGATTCGACCTTCGACACATTTTATGGGGATATATACGCAATTCGAAAACCGGAGATGCATGGTCCGGTGCGATGACATATGTCACTTCCAAAACCGGAAATTTGGCTGTATCAATTTGAATGGCCGTGCATCAAAAGAATATAAATCAGAAATATGGAGAATTTCACATGGAGATGATCATCGATTTTCCCGGCGGACAAAAGGTGGATGCCCACTTCCGCGGACATACAATCAAAACCGACCAACCCAACGACGATACCGCCCCGATGCCTTTCGAGCTTTTCCTGGCGTCCATCGGCACTTGCGCGGGAATTTATGTGCTGGGTTTCTGCCAGCAGCGCGGCCTGCCCACAGAGGGCATTCGCCTTATTCAGCGCAATTATTCGAACCCGGCAAATGGGCTGGTGGGCAAGATCGACCTGGAGATTCAGGTGCCGCCCACTTTCCCCGAGCAGTATCACGCAGCGCTTGTCCGTTCTGCGGAGCTGTGCAAAGTGAAGAAGACACTTGAGAATCCGCCCGTCTTTGATGTGGTGACGAAGGTCATTGAACCCGCATAGACCAGTGCCTGGCGGATGAGCCCGTAGGCTTGTCTTATTAATAAAGTGACTGTCATCTCACAGGTGACAGTCACTTTTTAGTACAATCGCGGAATGCCTTACCTGATCGACGGTCATAATCTGATCCCCAAACTTGGATTGCACCTCGAAGACCCGGACGATGAACTGGAGCTCATTCGCCTCTTGCAGGACTTCGCGAGGGTTCGCCGGCAGTCCGTCGAAGTCTACTTTGACGGCGCCCCCGCAGGTCAGGCTGGGGAACGCAAGTTTGGTGCGGTTAAGGCTCACTTTGTGCGGCGCGGAGGAACCGCGGACTCAGCCATCCACAAACGGTTGGAGGCGTTGGGCGGCTCAGCAAAAAATTGGGTTGTTGTCTCTTCTGACCACGAAGTGCAAAGTGCTGCGAGGATGAGCCGCGCCCGAGTGGCTGCCTCAGAGGACTTTGTGAGGATGTTACGTGAAGCGCTGACAAGTTCAACTTCTTCCGCTGATGACAAAAAACTCTCTGCTGGGGAGGTGGAGGAATGGTTGAAAATCTTTGGCAAAAAGGAGTAACGGGGTAGTACCAATGTCTTATTCGTTTCTAATGCATTCTGGATAAAAAAGGTGTATATTATCGCCATCGACACCTGCCCTCCCTTTTACTGGTATTCTGGTGTCATCCGCCGCTTTGCCCAGCATGTCCCCCCCATGCTGGCAGGCGGCGGAACCTTTTAAGCAGGGTCAAAAATCACTTGAACCGGGTTGGGTTTTTTTCTTATAATACCTAAGAATTCTATTGAAAGTTATAAAGCCACAAAATCACCGGGTAAAGGAAGGCGGGGATGACGCCGAAAGGCAGATCGTCTAAGCGCTCTACAAATATCTTCAGCATTGTTTCCATGATGGCGTTCATGGCAGTCTGGCTTTCTGCTTGTATAGTAAACCTCACCCCGGCGGCAACCGCCTACCCGACTTGTGCGCCTAATTATTCTGCGAATATCTACAATCCAACACAGACTCCATCAGTCTTTCCAACGGTGCCGCCACTTCCCGCCCCGGCTAGTACACAGCCTGTTCAGGCTTCACTGACACGGGAGCAACTTGCGTTCCGTGAGCTTGTAGATCATGTCGAGCGCTGGACAAATATGATCACGATTCCCATCGGCGAAACAAGTTCTGCAAGGGTTGCAATCACCTTGCTCAGCCCCGAACTGGTATGGACAGTATCCTTCATCGATAAGATGGATGAGAACCCAAATAATCCCTATATATATTCGGAGGCATCTGAACACCTGGGGGAGATTGCTGCCAGTAACAGTTTTCTATTCTTTATGGCGATTTTCCCGATCGGCTCGGGTGAAGCGGGCGGGATCCCTCATACGATTCAGATCAATGCAGGACAATTGAGCCTGGTCAGCGCAAAAGGTATTGCCATTAAACCCGTATCCTATGACCATAACCTCGACTATCGGTTTCCTTCAACGGAAACCACGTATGGATACCTTTATTTTCCAATTTCAGTGAATGATGGAAGTGGATGTATTGACGTGCTTGACTCAACGTTCGATACGAAGATCATTTTTCAATTACCCGAGGTCAGGATCGA
>CAZYLM010000078.1:0-3005 GCA_964648645.1 uncultured Anaerolinea sp. | reverse complement strand
GGAAAGGGTCGAAGCCGTCCGTGCGAGGGAGGAGGATGTGGCGCTTGTCCATCCGCCGCGGATGATCGCTGCAATCAGAGCGGCTTGCGCAGAGGGTCCGGGCATCATCGACTACGCCCCGACATTTGTAACTCAAACTTCTTACGAAGATGCCATGCTTGCTGCGGGTGGAGTTTTGACCTGCGCGCGCGCTGTGATGAAGGGCGAAGCACAGAACGGCTTTGCCCTCGTCCGCCCGCCGGGGCACCATGCTGAGCCCGACCGCGCCATGGGGTTTTGCATCTTCAGTAATATTGCCATCGCCGCAAAGGATTTGCTTTCAAAGCGAATGGAACGCGTCATGGTTATTGACTACGACGCGCATCACGGCAATGGGACCCAGGCTTGTCTGTTGAACGAGGACCGCGCAGGATTTATATCCACGCATCAGTGGGGGATCTATCCCGGTACCGGCTGGCTGGATGATGCGCCTCACGCCAGGAAGCGGCTTGTGAACGTGCCGCTCCCGGCTTATGCGGGGGATGAGACCTTCGTTCGTATCGCTGAAGAAGTGTTCGAGCCGATGATCAAGTCTTTTAAGCCGCAAATGTTGCTCATCTCGGCAGGATTCGATTCGCATTGGAACGACCCCATCACCTCATTAGGGCTATCCACCCGCGGATTTTACGAAGTCTCAAAGAAATTGGTAGAGATGGCGGATGAGTTTTGCGATGGTAAGGTTGTCTTTGTCCTCGAAGGTGGCTACGACCCGGCGAACCTTGCCAACGGGGCAGCATCCGTTTTCGATGCGCTGATGCACCGTCCGCTTGGGAGAGAGGCGGGCGATAAATCGCCGCACAAAGAACCAGATTTTGAGTCGCGCCTGAATGAGATCAAGAAACGTCACGGAATTTGAAATCTTTTTTTACAAATCCTTTAGGGTCTGAAAGACCCTAAAGGATTGGATAAAGGAGTATTAAATGCAAAGAAGAACCAAAGGTGTGGTCCAGCTTGAATGGGTTTGCCCGAACTGCCAGGGGCGCAACCCCGGACCTGTGAAAACATGTGAGAGTTGCGGCGCGGCGCAGCCGGAGAACGTGCAGTTCCAGCGCGCTTCGGATGAAAAGCTGATCACGGATGAAAAAGTTGTTCAAACCGCAAAAGCCGGTGCCGACATTCACTGCGGATTTTGCGGTACACGCAACCCGGCGACGGCTACTCACTGTTCACAATGCGGCGCGGATTTAAAGGAAGGCAAGGCACGCCAGGCAGGCCAGGTGATGCAGGCAGCACCGCCGACCCCGAAGGTCATCACTTGTGCGAACTGCGGGACGGAAAACCCCGGCTCTGCAAAGACCTGCGTGACCTGCGGCGCGCCCATCAAAGCACCTGAACCGCAGGCACCGAAACCCGCACAAGCGCAGGCTGTGGCAGCACCATCTGCGCAGCCCAAGCCGAGAAAATTCAACTGGTTGATCGCGGGTGGTATTGGCGCATTCCTCCTGGTATGTTGTGCCGCCATTTTGTTTACCTTTGTCCTGCCTTCGCGTTCGGTTGAAGGCACGGTGGCCAGTGTTTATTGGAAAACATCCGTGCCGGTGCAGGAGGTGCGGGCGGTCCAGCACTCGGATGAACGTGGCAGCCCGCCTTCGGATGCGTACGATGTATCCTGCCATACTGAAAGTCAGGAGATCTGCGAAGACAAGACCATCGACAAAGGCAATGGATATGCCGAGGTCGTGACAGAATGCCGCACCGAGACCGAACAATATTGCAGTTACACTGTGGATGAATGGGAGACGATCCAGACCTATGATCTGGAAGGCTACGATCTGAATCCGCAGTATGCCGATCCGTTTATATCCAGCGGGCAGCGTGAAGGATCGAGTTCTTCGGAATTGCGGGTGTATTTCAATTCCAGCGATGGGGAACTTGCCTACTCACCCGGTTCGGTCAGCGAGTTCCAGCAATTCCAGACGGGCAGTACGTGGACCTTGAAATTGAATGCTGTGGGAAATGTATTGAGCGCCGAACGATAAAACATAACGAATAACGAGAAATGATCTGAGAAACTCCCGGGTGAAGGGGAGTTTCTCTTTATAATAGCAAGATGCATAAAAATGCGGCGATCATCGGTGGTGGACCGGCGGGCTTGATGGCGGCGGAAGTCATCGCCCAGCATGGGGTCCAAACGCATGTATATGATTCCCAATCTTCGTTGGGAAGAAAATTCCTGATGGCCGGCAAGAGCGGGTTGAACATCACACACTCCGAAACCTTCGAAAAATTCGTAACACGATACAGCAATAAAACCGTTGACAACTGGCTGAAAGAATTTTCCCCCGATGACCTGCGCGAGTGGACCCGGGGGTTGGGTATCGAGACCTTCGTCGGGACATCGGGCAGGGTCTTTCCGGTTGGGATGAAGGCGAGTCCGCTGTTGAGGGCCTGGATGAAAAGACTCAGCGCCTCAGGTGTGACCTTTCACCTGCGCCACAAATTGAGGGGGATTCTCCCCGACACATCGTTACGCTTTGCCGCGCCGGATGGTGACGTGAACGTCAAAACAGATGTTGTCATCCTTGCTCTTGGCGGCGGGAGTTGGCGCAGACTCGGCTCGGATGGGGCATGGGTCGAATGGCTGGGTCGGGCTGGAGTGAAGATCGACCCGTTGAAGCCATCCAATTGCGGATTCGATGTGAGCTGGCGTCCGGTATTTCAAGAGAAGTTCGATGGTGCGCCGGTCAAGTCTGTGATTCTGTCGTTCAAGGATTTCCATCAACAAGGCGAGTTCATTATCACTAAAGAAGGCGTGGAAGGCGGCTTGATCTATGCGGCGTCGGCAATGCTCCGCGATGCGATCGATGCGCAAGGGAACGTCGTGATGTATCTCGACCTCGCGCCGGACAAGAGCGAGACGCAGTTGGCGGGGCGATTATCCAAACCGCGCGGTTCGCGGTCGATGGCGAATCATTTGGAAAAGTCTGTGGGCATCAAAGGTGTGAAGGCGGGTCTGCTGCGTGAAT
>CAZYLM010000077.1:0-11539 GCA_964648645.1 uncultured Anaerolinea sp. | reverse complement strand
GTGGACCGCAAAGACGCCGAGCCCAACCGCGTGCTTAACGAAACCTTTGACCTCTTCATCGAACTCGGTGCGACGGAAGAACAGGCCGATTTCCCGGTGATCTATGCTGTTGGGATTCAGCAACGCGCGGGTCTTACGCCGGACCTTGGACCGGACCTCCAGCCGTTGTTTGAAGCCATTCTTCATCATATCCCTGCCCCCAAAGTGGACCCTGAATCTCCGTTGCAATTGCTCATCACGACCCTTGGGTATGACGATTATCGCGGCGTGACGGCCGTAGGCCGCATTTTTGCAGGGACGATCAGAGCGGGGCAGAAACTTTCCCGCATCAAGCTGGATGGGAGTATTCTTCCCGAGGCGGCTCGATATCTTTACACCTTCAAAGGGTTGAATAAAGTTGAGTGCGAAGAAGCCACTGCTGGCGACATCGTCTCACTTGCCGGGCTTGAAGATATTGCCATCGGTGAAACATTAGCCGACCCTGCCAACCCGATCGCTTTGCCCTCGATCAAGGTCGAAGAACCAACCGTCCGCATGACGTTCGGGGTGAATACATCTCCCTTCTCAGGGAAGGAAGGCAAATGGGGCACTTCGCGTAAATTACGCGAACGCCTGAACGATGAACTGCGCACGAATGTCTCCTTGCGCGTTCAAGACACTGACTCGGCAGAAAACTTTCTCGTTTCAGGGCGCGGTGAGTTGCACCTCGGTATTCTGATCGAAACCATGCGGCGTGAAGGCTACGAATTTCAGGTATCACGCCCTGAGGTTATCTATCACAAAGCGGACGATGGTGTATTACTCGAGCCATTTGAAGAGGTTCACATCGAGACCAGCAATGAAACCGTCGGCGCCGTGGTGGAAATGCTTGGGGGGAGGCGTGGCAAAATGATGGACATGCAAGACTCGGGTCAGGGAACGACCCGCATGGTTTATATCGTCCCCACCCGTGGATTGCTCGGTTTCCGTTATCAATTCCTCACCTCTACCCGTGGAGCCGGTGTGATGAATACCATCTTCCACGGATATGACGAATTAGCCGGACCAATGAATACCCGGCAAAGCGGTTCGCTCGTGGCTTGGGAGCCTGGCACCACCACGGCTTATGCGTTGAAATCGGCAGAGGAACGCGGAGTTTTGTTCATTGGTCCCGGTGTGGATGTTTACGAAGGCATGGTGGTCGGTGAGAACGCGCGCTCGGGCGATATTTCTGTGAACGTTTGCAAGAAGAAGCATCTTACGAACATACGCGCAGCCCGCGGCGACATGGAGATTCGTCTCACCCCGCCCCGGCAGATGTCTCTCGACGAAGCAATAGAATATCTGGCTGACGATGAATTGCTCGAAGTCACGCCTGAGAATTTCCGGATTCGAAAACGTATTTTGAATACTGAGGAACGCGGCAAGCAAACCAAAAAGACAAAAGAACAGTTCGGTGAGGAATAATAAGTAAGAAAGCGGCGTGGAGAAAATCCACGCCGCTTTCTTGTGACCTCTGACTGATATCTGATATCTTTTATGGCTTGATGAAGAGACCAAGATGGTTGCCGACGGGTCTTTCCTTGCCAGGCATATTCATCTCGATGGGTGAGTTCAGGACACGTGCTTTTCCATCGAAACCGCGGACGACCATGGTGGAGGAACCTCCACCATCCATGTTCACGCCGGTATGGACTCCATAGGATAGGAGCAGCTCTGCGATCTCCGGGAAAGTGACACCCTCGCTGTAACCAGTTTGGCGGCCGTCGACCACCATTAAGGTAAGCCAGCGACCGTTCTTGCTCAAACCGAGAGCCGTGCGCGGATTGGGAATCTGCGCCGCGAGATTTTTCACCACTGTACCGTCGACCACCACCAAACGGTCACCAGAGACGGCGTTGAAAACCGCAGGTTGTTTTGGATTGATCGAAACCTGATTCTTCTTGCCGATGTGGACCACAGGCTGGGCGGTTTTTTTGTTGGAATAGATCTTCCCGCGTGAAGCGGCATAATCGCTGATACGTACAGGGTCGCCGCCGTTGGGACACAACTTCGCAGCGCTGAACGATGCATCGAGATAGCTGAAGTATCCGCCGTTGATGGCTGCATGGAGTTTAAATTCTTCCAGGAATTTCGATGTGGTCCGCGTACAAATCACATCTGTGTTATTCGCCGATGGGGTTACCAGGAATTCCAGTTTTTGGGCTTGCAGATCGATTGCGAGAACATGGACGATGATAGGGCGCGGCGATGTCAGGTCTTTGCGCAGATACGTCACCCCGGGGAATAAAGCCTGGGTGATCGAATCAGGCCGGCTCGCCGTGCTGACCTGGGTCAGGTAATCGCGTGAGCACCACCCAGTCGTGCCGTCAAGTTTTTGTGTCTTCACCCATCCAGCTATTGATTCATCCAGCGCCGGGACAATGTCATTTTTGGTGAGCGTGCCAAGGATCTTTGCTGTCAAGTTGGCGGATTCGCGCACATTGAGCGTGGGGGTGGTGACCTTGTACCAGTTTTTATCGTTATATTCCGGCACCGTGGTTGATGGCGGCGGTTCGCTCGATGGGTCGTGAACGCTGATGAGATACTCACCAAAACTCCAGCCCTGCCGTTTTCCGTCTTTGCTTCGGGCTTTGAGCCATTTTTTATCCGGGCTGGCATCCAGTTTTTCAACCAGTTCGCCGAATGTGAATGTGCCGATCGCATCGTATTCAAGCCCGGGACCCGTGCGGATCTTTAGGGTTGAGGCTGTGACGCGATACCAATCGATATCCTCATCATCAGGCGGAGGGTTGTTCGACCCGCCGCTGTCGCCTCCGCTTCCGCCTGAGCCTGAATCTCCAGAACCGGAATCACCGCCATCTGAAGGCGCCCCACCCAGGTTTTGCAGGTAAGCAGCAAAGCTCCAACCGATCAGGCTTCCGTCAAGCTTGCGGACCTTGTACCAAGTTTGATCGGCGTTGGATTCGAGCCGTTCCACGACCTCGTTCAACTTGATACTGCCAAGTTGTTCATAGGACAATCCCGGCCCACTGCGAACTTTGAGCGAAGTCACTGTGACTCGGTAATTCTTCCCCGGAGGAGTCGGTTTGGGTGCCGGACCGATAATCAACCCAAATCTTTTTTCGAAGGCAGCCTGGTCACCGTTGAAATTATTCATGTCGATGTTCAAGCTTTCAACACCGAATTTTGGACCGTTCTCATTGTCGGTGAACTGCCAGAACGTCCAATCTGCCCAGGGTTGTGGTACGGTTGGACCCGTCGGGTTGTAGGCTGCAATCCAAAGCGGATACTGTTTGAAGTAATTCAAGGAAGGGGTGGAGATACCCGTAGCGACCGTGTTTTCGAGCCAGTAGTAATAACCGGTGTAAACGCCGATCTCCTTCCCTGTAGGGATCAATTGCTTGAAGCGTTCGAGAAAGTCATACCAGTTTTTCCAACCCTTATACGGACCGCCATAGTTATCTTCGAAATCGCCAAACAAGGGAAGTTCGCCAAAATCCCCTTCGAACATGGATGCCCATTTCTCTGCCTGCTGTTTAGGGTCGATGCGGCTGTCGTAGAACCAGTAAGCTCCACGCGGGAGCCCTGCCGCTTTTGCGCCGGTCCAGTTGGCTTTGAAGTCGCGGTCGCCCCACAGGTTTTGCCCCGCACGAATGATGACGAACAGGGCGTTTTCACGCATCTTGGTGAAGTTAACGCCCTGCGGGGTTTCTGGGTCATCCTGGTAAAAGCTGATATCGGGTCCGATGATGTATGCCATGAAGGTCTCCTTGTCGTTGCAAGCCTGGATGCTTTCTTATTGATAATTATACCCAAGCAGGCTGCATAGTTGGAAACGGGAAAACCAGGGCACTGCCAGCCTGGGAGCGGGATTTGTCCTAAAAAAATCTGCTCACTGAATATTTTCAAAATAATGGATGACGGGGGTGCTGCCGGGTTTGCCTTCGATTGCCAGTACATCTACCTGCCAAAGGTCGATCTCATGTTCGGCTGCGTAGTGGGCGGCGGCGTTGAGCATGTGCCCACGTTTGCGCGCTGTGATCTGATGCTCGGGAAAAAATGATTTCGACGTGGTAAGGGTCTTGACTTCGACGAAAAGGACAAGCCCGTCCTTTCGGGCAATGATGTCGATTTCGCCGTAAGGTGTGCGGATGTTCCGGGCTGAGATTTCATATCCCTGCCCGGCAAGCCAGTTGGCGGCGGTTTCCTCGCCCCACGCGCCAACCCGTTGATTGTGGTGCGTCATGAAAGGAATTTCTCCAGAATGCTGCGCAGGCGCAAATTGAGATTGTCTTTGTGACGGTTTGTGTCACGCAAAACACGTTCATAGCGGTCCATCATGATTTTGGTCGTGCGCTTGATGGAGTAGGCGGCTGAGTCTTGGCGCGCGGCCTGGCTCATCGATCTGCGCAAGGGTGCATCCAGGCAAAGGCGCGTCAATTTTGCGGTGAATGATGGGAGGTTGTTATTCGCTAGGAATCCGGTTACACCATCCCGAACTGTGTCTCCCACGCCGACTGATTCGATACCCATAATCGGGAGACCCGCCCCCATGGCTTCGATCACCGAGAGGGGGTGGACTTCTGTAATGGAGGCGGTGGCGAAAATATCGCACATGGCGAGATAGACGGGAAGTTGGTCGTATGGAATCCTTCCGAGGAGATGGATATTGTTGGGCAGGTGCTTTTTTTCGACAAATCCACGTATCTCTTCTTCAAATTGCTGGACCCCTCCGCCGATCAGTAGCAGATGTGCGTTTGGGACGGCTCCTGCCACCCCGGTGAACGAATCGACCAGGAAAGGGATGTTCTTTTCGAGAGCAATCCGCCCGGCATAAACGATCAAGATATCGTCCGGTTTGTAGCCGAACGTTTCGCGCGAAAGGGGCGCGGCGTTTTGAAAACTCTCCAAATCCACACCATTTGGGATGATCTCGATGTTCCCTTCGACCTTCAACTCACGCAAGACTTTTTCCATCCCAGCCGAGGGCGTGATGACAAGGTCCATGGCTTTACAGAAGGGCGGCATGTACGATTGGAGCATCCCCAATGTCACCTCTTCGGGCATCATTGGTAGATAGGCTTGCGCGTACAGGTCATATCGAGAGTGATTGGTGAAAACAATCGGGATGTTCGCTGGTCGGCAATAGCGAAGGGCGAGGCGTCCGCTCAGGAAGGGGTGATGGACGTGGGCGATGTCCATAGTCTGTAATATTTTTTTTGCCTGGCGTGAATAGCGCATTGAAAGGTAAAACCCCGAATCCGCCAGTGGCAGGCCGGGGCTGCGGACCACATTTTTCTCCTCATCGGCATGGTCCAGATCGCCGAAGGTAAATACGAAGACTTCATGCCCGGCTTTTTCGAGGAATTGCTTGTTAACCTCGACGTAATTGGTGATGCCGCTGATATACGGCTTGTAACTGTCGACCATCATTCCAATTCTCATAAAATGATGCTACGTCATGCACGGAGGAATGTCAAGGTAAAATAGTGTCCATGCCGGAAACCATCGGTCAACGTTTGAAACGGGAGCGCGAGGCGAGGTACCTCTCGCTCGAAAAGGCGGCGGAGGAAACCCGCATCCGTCGTGTGTTTTTGCAGGCACTCGAGGCAGACGATTTCTCAGTCATGCCCTCAGCCGCGCAGGGGCGCGGTTTTTTGCGCAACTATGCCGAATACCTCAGCCTTGATATCGACGAGATGATCGCTGAGATCCAGCGTAACCCCATCCCCCTGGCTGAGGTTAGTGGACCTCTGCCGCAGGTAAATCTCTCTGAGACAGACCTTCCACCATTAACTGAACCTGAGGAAGAAAAGCCCGCGCCTCGTCCTTTGAACCGATTGTTGAAGCGCAGACGTAAAGAGGAATCCAAGCCGGAAGCGGAACAAGAGCCGGTCGAAGCGCCGCAGAGCCCGCTTGATGGTGGGGGGCAGCCTCAATTTGCAGGCGAGCCGAAACAAGGACTTTGGAGCAGAGTCACCTCATGGTTCAAGATCAAGGCTGATGGAGGAGGGGAAGCTCGGGATATTGTGGTCCCTGAAGAAACCTCTAATGCTGAACTGACGTTGCCTGCACCTTCAGATAAGCCCGCGGATGCGATCATGGCTGAGATCGGTTTGAAACTGCGTGAGCGAAGAGAATTGATCAGCCTGACGATTGGGGAAGTGGAACGGCATACGCATCTGCGTGCAAATTTTGTGAAAGCATTGGAAGAAGGTGCCTTCGATAGATTACCTTCGACCGTGCAAACGCGCGGGATGCTTTCAAATTATGCGACGTTTCTGGGGTTGGATGTGGATTCGATCCTACTGCGTTATGCGGATGCCCTTCAGGCAAGGCGGCATGAAAAATATGCCGAGACTCCGCGTGAGAAGATTCAGACACAGGTGCAGCCGGTCATCCCATTGTTACGCACATTTATTGCGGGCGACCTGGTGTTCGGGTTGTTGATGATCGGTGCACTGGTCGCTCTGGCGATCTGGGGTGTGGGGCGGATTGTCAGTGTGCAAGAAGAGGTCGAGCCAACAGCACCTTCCATTGCGGAGGTATTGGTCAATCAGCCGGAACCAACCTCAACGGGTGATTTATTGAGCGTGACAGAATCTGCCAGTGGGGGAACAGCTGAGCCGGGCGTGGAGGAACTAGCTTCTCCAGAAGCACAATTGTCGCCTTCCAGTGCGAATGTTGTGGTGAGCGTGTTTGCACTCAGGCGGACGTTTGTAAAGATCTTGGTGGATGGGCAGACTGTCTTTGAGGGGCGCATGTCGCCGCGCGAAACGGAAATATATGAAGCGGCGGAACAGGTGGTGATCTTGACTGGTGACGGTTCTGCTTTGAGGATCACATATAATGGGACGGACCTCGGGTTGATGGGCGGTCCCGGCGAAGTGGTGAGCCGTGTGTATTCGATCTCTGGTGTGGCAACACCCACTGCCACCATCCCGCCGACCCCAACGAATACTCCATTGACAACTGCCACTTCCACGCCGACGGCAACCCCGACCGCCACTTTCACGCCGCCAGGGACGCCGTAAGGTGTAATCTCAACTACCGGAGTTGTTGAACTCCTGTAAACAATTAACTTTAGGATAAAACGTGACGAAACAAACTTTTCATTTGGTCTCTCTTGGATGTTCGAAGAATACGGTCGATTCGGATTCGATGGCGCAGTTGCTTTCTCGGGAAGGATTTCGCTTCGTGGAAGACCCGGCGAAGGCTTCGGTTTTAATTGTCAACACCTGCGGATTTATCGGCCCTGCGAAGGATGAGTCGTATCGCGTGCTGGGTGAACTGGCACAAGGCAAGAAGAGGAATCAAACGCTGATCGCGGCGGGATGCCTGACCCAACGTTACGGCGTGGAGGTGGCGAAGCGGGTTCCCGGCATCGATGCCATTCTCGGCACGCGGCGCTGGATGGACATCGTGCAGGTTGTGAACGATGCCCGCAAGGGAAAACACCCTGAACCAATCTACCATTTGCCAGATGCACCAACAGTCGGCTTGGACGAACGGGACGCCATGCGCGTCAGTGTGGCAGGGCCAAGCGCATATCTCAAGATCGCGGACGGCTGTCGGCGACCGTGCGCGTTTTGCGCGATTCCACTTATCAAAGGCACAGCAGTTTCACGCCCGATAGACTCCATTATTTATGAAGCTCGCACCTTGCGCGACAAAGGCGTGCGCGAGTTGATCCTGATCGCGCAGGATTCGACCGATTACGGTCATGACCTGGGAATGAAGGATGGGCTCGCCGCCCTGCTCGAGCAACTGACCGATTCCGTGCCGGATATGGATTGGATCCGCATCATGTATGCATATCCGGGTTATGTCACCGACCGGTTGATCGAAGTGATGGCGACCCGCAAACAGATATTGCCCTATCTCGATATTCCGCTCCAGCACGCGCATCCCAAGACCTTATACCGTATGAAGCGCCCCTCCAACATGGAATGGGTCTATAAAACGCTCGGTAAAATGCGGGCAAATATCAAAGGCCTTGCCATCCGTACCACCTTCATCGTCGGCTACCCCGGTGAAACCGATGAAGAATTTCAGGCTTTGTATGATTTTGTTGAGGAAATGCGTTTCGACCGCGCTGGAGCCTTCCAGTTTTCCTTTGAGCCAGAGACGACATCCGCACCGTTGGGCGACCCCGTCCCGGCTGAACTCAAACAGAAACGCCATGACCGCCTGATGGAACTTCAACAAAATATTTCCCTGCAGGTCAATCAGACTTACGTTGGCAAAACCCTGGATGTGCTGGTCGAAGGTTTTGACAATGGCATCTTGGTCGGCAGGTCTTACCGCGATGCACCAGAGGTCGATGGATATGTAGTGGTGGAAGGCAAGGCAAAGGTGGGGGATATGGTCTCCGCGAAGATCACTGGCGCTTTTGCCTACGATCTGACCGGCTCCCTTGTGGAACAGCCGGGTTTGATAAAGTTGTGAGAAATATCTGCAGTAAAAAAGTAAATACGGCAAATAAAAAGTTCGGAAGTTGCGTCTTCCGAACTTTTTATTTATGAAACCCTTGCCAACGCGGTCGCGCCCAGGATCAACGCCGAAAGAAATAGGTTGATCCTCAATAATATGGTCTCCCTCTTTTGTAAACGCATCAGTTCGGATTCGTCGGCTTTGTCTTTCTTTAGAAGGATGCGCTGAATGGCAGGGAGCACTTCCCAGGTTTGGATGGCGCTGACCACCACCATGACCACAGCGACGCCATGCTTTGCGAGGATCGCCAGTGACCATTGTGTACTGATGGCAAGAAAGCCGTCGTAGTGCGGGCTGGTGCTCAATTGGAACAATCCAGTGACAAGCAGGATGCCCATGCAGAACCATGCGAGCGGCTCAAGTCTCTTTTGCAAGGCGGAGATGAGATTTAGTTGATCGGCAGGCTTCAGGGTGCGAGTCGAGGCGGGCATGAAAAGCAGATTGATTGCTGCCAGGCTCCCGATCCAGGTCACTGTGGCAAGCATGTGCAGCCAGTAAATGGCTGCCAATACTGTCGTCGATGGGGCGTCCATGTTTACGGTGTGGGTGTTGGGACGTCCGCTGGCGGTTCTGTCGCCGAGGGTTCCGCCGGGAAGCAATTTCCATACGCCTGATTTTGTCGCCCGAGGCTTGCCTCGTCTAACTGACCCATGCTGGCAGCTTTTGCGTATTCATCGTATGCTCCGCAGAACTCCTGTTCGTTGAACATCTCTTCGGCAAAATGTGTTGCAGCATAAACGTAGCGTTGAGCAGCGGTCATTGTTCCATCCCACATGGTTGGCCATCCAGCAGCGACCTGCTCAAAATTGTTTGCCGCCTGTTCCCAATCAAGTTCCCAGAAACTTGCTCCAACCATATAGGCACGTGCCCCGTCACGCAGCCCTTTTGCTGTGTTGTCCAACGGACCGAACCGTTCTGCAAGGGTTAGGAAATAAATGCCGCCTTCGAGGTTGCCTTCTTTTGTGATCAGGTCATAGCCCTTGTTGCGCAGGGCGAAGTAATACATACCGTCCACTTGTGCAGCTTTATAATTGGGATCCATTTTGCGGACAGTATCCAGAGCGGTGAGTGCGTTGGTCCAATCCTGTGCGCGGATGAGTTCTTGCGCGCGCAGGTAGGCATTCTCCGCACCGCTAAAATCGGGAGTTGCAGTTGCAGTAGGGGCGGGCGTCGGAGTAGGAACGTTGCTCAGCACCAGCACCTCAGTCAGTTTCTCGCGGGCGCCGGGGAAGTTTGGGTCTTTTTGGATGATGTACTCAAGCCGCTGGCGGGCATTCTCGTAACGCCCAAACTGAATATCGACGAGGGCAAATGAATACTGCTCCGAAAGTGTTTGGATGAGGATGGCATCTTCCGCTTGCTGGCGTGCGTTCACACCGGAACTGTAGCCGCCAAATCCGCCGAGACCGAGCAAGAGGATAAAACCCAGCACGCCCATCAGGATGGATTTCCATCTGGATGTTTTTTGGGCTGGAGGAGGAGTTGTTTTCAGTTCATCCGCAGCTGGGGCATGATTCCCTGTCTCTATGGGTTGACGTGGCTGGGTGTCATCCACCTTATAGGGCTTCAATTTTTTTGTGCTGTCAGGTTCGCCAGGCAGGTTGGGTTGTGTAGATTCAAGTTCTTCAGACATGGGCGTGATTATACATTCTTTTGGATGCTGGGTATTTTTACTAATTTACGGCTCACAACTTTAAAACCATCTTCGCCTCAGACCAGACGATGGCGAGTGCGATCCATCCGCCGACGATCATGCCAACCAATGCGGTGATGATGGCCCCACCGGGCAGGTAGAGCGCAACGAGATAAGTGACCACTCCGCCGGCAAGGGCGGCGATTAATCCCTTGAGGATTGCAGGTGTAGTTTTAAGTGGTGCGTGCGTGCGCCTTGAAAGCAGGGTTAGAATGAACAATGCCTCCACTAGCAAGGCGATCTCTGCGAAGGCGATCACAGGTGCGCCGATTTCCCTGAATAGAGTCACACCAAGGATACCGACGACCAGGAAAATGACCAGGCGAATGCCAATGGCATACAATGGAACCATCGGTTCTTTGCGGGCATAGAAGGCGCGGATGGCGATCTCGTGGATGGTGTAGCCTGTCAACGTGGCGAGGTAGGCGCGGGTCGTCCAGGTGATGAGTGTCGAGATGCTTTCGTCGAAGCCGAAGACGCCGCGTACGAGGGGATGAATCCCTGCCGCCATGACGGCTGCAATGGGCAGGGTTAAGGAGATCAAGACCCGGAGGGCGCGTTCAACCGCAGCGCTGAATCCGCTCCAGTCACGCTTGGAGGCGAGCTCCGAGAGGGCGGGCAGCATGGCGGTGGCGATGGCTGTCCCAAGGATCGTCTCCGGCACTTGCATCAACATCCAGCCGTAGGTGAGTGACGTGACCGCGCCGACTTGGTCGAGGCGCGAGGCGAGGTTATCCCGCGCGATGAAGATGATCTGAATGCCTGCCATCGTCAGCAGACGCGGCGCCATCAGTTTGAGCGCTTCGATCAAACCGGTGTGACGCAGGTTTACAGAGGGCGTCCAGCGGAAGCCATACATAAACAAACCTGGCACTTGAATGAGCAGGTGGAATGCTGCGCCGAGAATCACGCCATAGACCAAACCATAAATGCCAAAGCGCGGCACAAGGAAGATCGCGCCGATGATCTGGCCGACGTTGTACATGCTGGGCGCAAGCGCGGGCAATGCAAAATGCTGATTGGCTTGCAGGGATGCCATCACCAAACCGCTGATGGAAAAGATGACCGTGCCGATGAGGTTGAGGCGCATCAACTCGGCAAGCAGTTTGCGCTGTTCTTCGCCGAAGCCGGGCGCAATGCCGAGGTTGGCATCCACGATCTGCTGGGCGAAGATGGCGATGATGATGGCGAATGTACCCGTTACCAAAAATCCCACGTTCGCTACGCGTGAGAACAAGTCCCAGGCGGCGGCGCGGTCTTTGATGGTGAGGTATTCGGTTAATAGTGGAATGAACGCCATCGCCAATGCGCCGCCTGAGATGAGCGCGAACAACAGGTCGGGTAAATTATTGGCGGCGTTGAAGGTGTCGA
>CAZYLM010000076.1:0-11695 GCA_964648645.1 uncultured Anaerolinea sp. | reverse complement strand
CGGATGCAGTGTTAAAGTTCCTGATGGACAAACGTGATCTGGGAATTCATACTGAATTATTTTCTGACGGTGTGATTGATCTGGTTAATGCTGGGGTCCTGACCAATGCTCGTAAAACCTTGCACCCCGGCAAGATTGTTGCAGGGTTCATTCTAGGTACGCAGAAACTTTATGATTGGGTCAATGACAACCCAATGGTTGAAATGCACCCAACTGAGTACGTTAACGACCCGTTCATCATCGCTCAGAATGAAAAGATGGTGGCAATCAACTCAGCCATTGAGGTCGACCTGACCGGTCAGGTCTGTGCCGATAGCATTGGACCCAAGCTGTATAGTGGCGTAGGCGGTCAATTGGACTTCATCTATGGCGCCTCGCGTTCAAAAGGCGGCGTGCCCGTTATTGCACTTCCAAGTACTGCCGTCATGCGGGATGGCACGGCGATCAGCAAGATCACTGCCATGCTCAAACCTGGGGCAGGCGTGGTGACCAGCCGAAACCATGTGCGCTTTATCGTTACCGAACATGGGATTGCAGACCTCTATGGCAAGACTATCCGGCAACGTGCTCAAGCGTTGATCTCGATAGCACATCCACAATTCCGCGAAGATCTAACGAGGCAGGCGCGGGAATTGCATTATTTGTAAACGAAATGGTGTTACAGGCGTGGAGTGTTACATAACTCCGCGCCTGTTTTTTTGTTAACCAGATGATAAACTTACCTGCTTGACATTCTCTCCTTTTTTACCTATCATCGGGGCGCTTTTGTGTGCACTATCAGCTAGAGACGGGTTGAAATGGAACCCATGCTAAGGCAAAAATATTATTAGTCAGGAAGAAAAAATGCGTAATGTAAAGATCGTAGCAACAATCGGTCCGGCGTCGGATTCGGAAGAGGCATTGGAAGCGCTTGTCAAGGCGGGGATGAACGTTGCCCGGTTGAATTTCTCGCACGGAACTCATGACCAACATCGTGAGCGTGTGAATCGAATCCGTGAAGTTTCCCGAAAACTGAAAAAGCCTGTCGGAATTCTGCAAGACTTGCAGGGTCCCAAGATTCGCGTTGGTAGGCTGGAGGTTCCGCTACAGCTGGCTGTGGGGGAGGAGATCAGCCTATATGCCACCAAGGATGAGCCCCCAAAGAATGGGCATCAGGTTATCCCTGTGGACTTTAGAGAACTATTCGACTCGGTTCAAAAAGGTGACAAGCTTCTCTTGGATGATGGCCGTCTTGCTCTTGAAGTAAAGTCAGTCGCTGGACGTGTCGTCCATGCCAGGGTCCTCGTGGGTGGGTCCCTTTCATCGCATAAAGGCATCAATCTACCCGGCGTGAAACTGCGAATTGCCGGGTTTACTGAAAAAGATAAAGCTGACCTTGCATTCGGTATCTCTCAGAACGTGGATGCAGTAGCAATATCCTTTGTCCGGAGTGCGGCGGATGTTAAAACGGTACGTGCGGCAATTCAAGAATATTCTGTGGGGAAACGCGAACCAATGCTGATCGCAAAACTCGAAAAGCCAGAGGCGTTGAATGAATTGAATGAAATACTGGAAGTTGTCGATGGTGTGATGGTTGCCAGAGGAGACCTGGGGGTGGAACTTCCCCCTGAGCGTGTGCCTCCCCTGCAAAAAATGATCATCCGCGCTGCGAATAGCCGTGCCAAACTGGTCATAACCGCCACGCAGATGCTTGAATCTATGATCCAGAATCCGCTTCCTACCCGCGCCGAAGCCTCGGATGTTGCAAACGCAGTGTTCGATGGCACAGATGCGGTCATGCTCTCTGCGGAGACAGCCTCAGGAGAGTATCCGCATCTGGCTGTCGAGATGATGTCACGTATCGTCATGGAGGCTGAGTCTCACTTTAAAGAGTGGGGGTCCCGGCAGGATGTGCGGGCAGGTCTGGGCGAAAGCGACGCAGCGTCTATGGCGCGGGCCGCAAATGCCCTAGCCAGCGACCCGGAAGTGGAAGCGATCTCTGTTTTTACCATGCGTGGGCGTTCCGCTTGGTTGATGTCTAAGGCGCGCCCTGCCAAGCAAATTCTCGCCTTCACACCTGAAGAGGAAACTTTTAACCAGCTTGCCTTTTTATGGGGAGTGGAACCTAATCTTGTAAAATATGCCAAGACCATGGATGACATGCTTGCAGAAGTCGATTCGGTCTTACTGAAGACTGGAATTGCATCGGGACAGCAGGTAGTGTTGATCTGCGGATTTCCCATCGGTGAACAACGCCCGCCTAACATGGCGCTGCTCCACACCGTAGGTACCGATGCCACGATAAAGCTGGCTCGAAAATTGGCAGAGAAATAAGTAAAAGAAGCGGATGCATGCTTTACATCCGCTTCTTTCTTAACCGAAAGCTGATTCGTCGTTCTTTTTTTTTTACTCCCGTGTTGCGATCAGGATTCCCACCCCGATCAATATTCCGCCGAAAATAAATAATGGCGTGATCGTTTCGGAAAGAAAGAACCAGCCGAGCAGGGTCCCCACAACAGGTTGGGCGAAGAAGGTCAAAGACGCCACTGCTGCGGGGAGTTCTGCAAAGGCATAATTCCATAGGAACATGGCTATTGCGGTCGAGATAATTCCCAAAAATAGTAATCCGCCGATGATACCGGGTGTGATCTCTCCGATTCCGATCGTTTTTGCCTCCCAGATCGAAAATGCCAGACTGGAGGGAATACCACCGAGGAGCATGACTGTGCTGGAGAGCAGAAGGTCTTGCGTTTGCGAAACCTTGCGCACCAAAACCGAATAGAGAGCCCAGGTCAGGGCTGCGGCGAGAAGGCTTATATTGCCCCAGAAAAGGGAGGGTAATAATTCCGCGTTGCGTGGGTCGATGACTGCAAGAACCCCCAGCGATGAGATGACAAGAGCGATAATTCGCCGTGTCGTCGTCTTCTCACCAAGCAGATAGGGGGCAAATAATAGTACGAAGGCGGGGGTGGCAGATGTGACCAGGGACCCATTTGAAGCGGTGGAGAGCTTCGTACCAACAAATTGAAATCCAAGCGATACTCCGTAACCCACTACACCGACAAGAAAACTCTTCCAAAAAAACTCTTTTGTAAAATCCGTTTTATTATCCGGGCTTAGTCTTCGGAAATAAATGACCACACCCAGTGCCAGTGCTCCCATGACAAGCCGCAAGAGCAGCAGACTGAATGGCGGTATTACTTCCAAAACAACTTTGGAGACAACATACATGCCACCCCAGATTGAGGCGGCGGCGAGACCGGAGATCAACCCTGCGAATGTGTGATGTTTATGCATAGCCTCCGATTATATCGAAACTCAATCCTCGTATCGGCGCTTGTTTTGTCTTAGGCTCTTTAAATATCCCCGCTTCTTCTTTTCTCTTATTCTTTCCTCTTTGGAGGCTTTTGTCGGTTTGGTTTTATGGCGCACCTTGGGCTTTTCACCTGCCTTCTGAATCAATTCTAAGAATTTATCCAGGACATCTTCCCGGTTCGCCTCCTGGATGCGGAAGCGCTTCGCTTCGAGGATCAACGCGCCTTCAGCATTGACTCGTTTCCCCGCAAGGCGAATCAAGCGACTCTTAAGGTCGGAGCCGAGCGATGGGGAGTGGACAATGTCAAAGCGCAGTTGAACTGCCGTCGCCACTTTATTTACATTTTGCCCTCCCGGTCCCGAAGCGCGGATATATTCCAATTGGATTTCGTTCTCAAGTTTTTTCACCCTGCCAATTATAAAAGATGACAGCCGCTTAATTGCGGCTGTCATCCGAATACCTTTGAGTTGAAAGGTACAGGCTAGAACATCAATGCGTTGACCTTATCGATCATTGAGCGCTCTGGGCGCAGATCAGCTTCGGTCAGACGATTTAGAGGCTCGTCAACCAGGTTGTAGATATCTGTGAGGGCAGGTTTGCTGGTGTTGACATATATGATGCCGGTGAGCAGCCAATTATTCTGCTGGGCTTCTTCGAGCGCGTGCAAAGCCTGATAGCGATTGGTCGGATCGTAACCTTTTTCAAGATTCTTCAGGATTACTGTCGAGCCGTCATGCATGGCTACTTCGCGGATCTCGCCTTCGTTCATTTCCTGCTCAAGCATGATCTCACTGCGTGGTGCGATATAGGAGATCTCATGCAGAGGCTCTTCGTGATCCTTGCCCCAGGCGTATGAATGATAGGCATTTTCCTGGTTGTTGAAAGTCACGCAAGGGCTGATGATATCGAGTACAGCAATACCCTTGTGGGCATACGCGGCTTTGAGAATTTCCTTTACCTGCTTGGGGTTGCCCGCAAAGGAGCGTGCAACGAAGGTAGCATTCGAGATCAAGGCTTCCATGCAAATATCGACCGGCATATAAGGATTATCGCCTTGCTTCTTGAGGTGCAAGCCTTTTTCAGCAGTAGCGGAGAATTGTCCCTTGGTAAGCCCGTAGACGCCGTTGTTCTCGACGATGTAAACCATATTGACGTTGCGGCGCATGGCATGTTTGAACTGACCCATGCCGATGCTGGCGCTGTCACCGTCACCGGATACGCCGATACCTTTCAGGTGCGCGTCACCGAACAATGCGCCGGTGGCAATGGAGGGCATGCGCCCATGCAGTGAGTTGAAGCCGAAACTTCGGTTCATAAAATACGTGGGCGATTTTGATGAACAACCGATTCCGCTGAACTTGATGACATCTTCAGGCAGGACGTTCATTTCAAAGAGGGCGGCGATGATCTGGTTCGAGATCGAGTTATGTCCGCAGCCCTGGCAGAGGGTGCTGGGGAATCCGCGGTAATCGTTCTTCGTCAAGCCGGCAGCGTTTGCGTTCGAAGGCGCGCCAGCCATGGGGAGAGTCTCAGTCATTGTCGTTTACTCCTTTATTTCTACTTCTTTTTCGGCTTGCCGATGGATTTTTTCGCAGATGGTTTGCCTGCCGCTTTCCGAACTTTGGTTTTGGATACGGCTTTCGGAGCAGTTTTCTTCGCCTTGGGCTTGCCGGTTCCAGCCGCGTACTTGTCCAGGATTCCCTCCCGGACCCATTTCGCTGCTGCGGGCAGACCGTCATGATAAGCAACTGCCTTGAATTTCATAGCATGTTGCGGGTATTCCGTGTAAAGGATCTGCAACATCTGGCTGTCTCGGTTCATTTCGACCACAAATATCTGGTCGTGACGCTCGATAAATTCATCGACTTCTTTTGTGAATGGAATCGCGCGTACGCGCAGAAATTCGGACTGAATGTCATGTTCTTTTTCAAGCTGGGACTGTGCTTCGAAGATCGCGTTCTCGGTGGAGCCATAAGCAAGGATGCCGACCGATGCGGTTTTGTTTCCATGCAGGACCGGTGCGGGGACGTATTGCTTGGCAGTGATCTGCTTGCGCGCAAGACGTTCCATGTTCTTGATGTATGTCGCGGAGTCTTCTGTATATTTTGCGTACTCATCATGACCGGTTCCGCGGGTGAAGTAGGAACTTAACGGGTGGTTGTTGCCCGGGAAAGTGCGATACGTCAGGGCATCACCATCTTTGTCGAGATAGCGTCCCCAATTGCCCTTGAGTTCTTCCAGGTCTTTTTCCCAAAGCACCTTGCCGCGATCCATGTGAGTTTCGGGATATTCAAAGGGTTTGCTCATCCATTGGTTCATGCCCATGTCCAGATCGCTCAATACGAACACAGGTGTTTGTAGTCTTTCGGAGACATCGAAGGCTTTCCAGCCAAATTCAAAGCATTCGTATACATCACCAGGTAGAAGGATCACTGAATGAGAATCGCCATGACCGATGGTGTAGGTGAACATTAGGTCGCCTTGAGAAGTGCGTGTAGGCAAGCCTGTTGACGGACCGATACGCTGAACATCCCAAATAACAACAGGAACTTCAGCATAGTATGCCAACCCTGCAAACTCTGTCATCAAAGATAAACCGGGTCCGGAAGTGGAGGTCATTGCGCGTAAGCCCGACCATCCGGCGCCGATTGCCATACCTAAAGCGGCGAGTTCATCTTCGGCCTGAACGACCGCATACGTATGCTTGCCATCTTCGCGTTTCCTCAGCACAGGTAGATAGTCATTCAGGGCTTCAGCCAGCGACGTGGCGGGTGTGATCGGATACCAGGCGACGAATTGGATGCCGCCAAAGATCGAGCCAAGCGCGGCGGCAGTGTTACCGTCCGCCATGATCATCCCTTCGGTTTTGTCCATTGCCTCGACCCAGAACGGGTCTTTCTTTTCAAGATTTGACTTTGCCCAATCTGCGCCGGCTTTCAAGGCATTGAAATTCATATCGATCGGTTTCTGCTTCCCTTTGAAGTGAAACGTCAGTGCCGCGAGGATCTTGTCGAAATCCATTCCGATCAGTTGCGCGAGGACACCCACGTAAACCATGTTGCCGACTAGATCGCGATAATCGGTGGGGATGTTCGGGTCGTTCTTCACGATAGTCTTGATCGGCATCGGGTATATGGCGACATCCGTCCGGGTGATGGGCTGGCGGATGTCATCTGCGTAGAAAAAAGCTCCTCCTGGGGTGACCGAAGCAAGATCTTTATTGAAAGAGTCCGGGTTCATTGCAATTACTATGTCGCTGGTCTCAGTGCGGGCGATGAACCCATCCTTGTTCACGCGAATGGTATACCAGGTAGGCAGACCTTGGATGTTCGAAGGGAAGAGGTTTTTCCCCGAAACGGGAACGCCCATCTTAAAAATGGCCCTCAAGATGGTATTGTTGGCAGTCGAACTGCCGGAGCCGTTCTTCGTGCCAACTGTGATCGAAAAATCATTCACTGTTTTTGTCATGGAACTCCTCTAGTTTATATCCGTCATATCTGGGAGGGAGTGAATGCCCCTCCCAATTACGGATTTAATATATTACGGACGATGATACAGGAGGTCGGTGTGGCGTACGAGCGCTTCATACCCAATCTCAAACTTGCCATTACAAATCGATTCGACCATCTGCTGATGATATTTCCACACATCCTGTAGATACTCATAACCGCCTGCGAACACGTTCAAGCCGACAGCTTCATAGGCTTCCCAATATGCTTCGAGCACCCCGATTACAAAGGGATTGTCGAGTCTGGAAAAGATCGTCAAGTGCAGTTTGCGGTGTTCTTCATGAGGGACCTGGACTGGAGTACCGCGGATCTTTTCCAAGGCGCGGGCTATGACGGCGTTCAATTCGGCCTTGTCTTCTTTGGTAAGCAGTCGAACCGCTTCGTGCCAGTAGGCAGCTTCGATGTGATTGCGCATCTCTGCAAACTTGCGGAAATGTTCATCGTTGAGCGCCAATGCATAACCCAAACTTTGGCGGATGGCAGGTGTGAATGAATAAGCGAGGCGTCGAGTGCCGGTCTTCTGGCGCACTTCCACAAGACCCAATGCGCGTGCAACTTCAAGCTGCTCGCGCAGGGATGCGAGGCTGATATTTAATTCGCGGCTGAGTTCGTTTAAAGACGGGAGTTTGTCATCTGCTTCGGGGTGCGAAGCCAGATAACGTAGAAATTCGGATATGTTGGGGGAGGGCCGTTCTCGAAGCATATGTACGATTAATCTGATTAATCGTATTTTACGACCGAGTTTAGGCTATTGTCAAGGATAAAAACCCCCGAAGAATCCTTTACTTCTTCAAGGAAAGAAACAGGCTGAATCATAGATTTCCTTCAAACTCAACCATGAAGCCCTGGGATGCGAAACACTAGGATGCCATCCCTGCCTTATGATTAAACCCATTCCACGCCATCGCGTGCAGGAAAGATTTCTTAACCGGCACCGCTTCAACCCTTTTAAGCCATTCGGCTTCGGCAGCCCGGGCTTCTTCGTAACAGGCGCGGCTGAACTCGGCGCGTTCTTTTGCAGGTGCCGTATTTAGCTTCACAGCAACAGCGATGAACTTTTTTTCCAATGTATCTCGGTCTGCAGAGTAGGCTTTGAGCCGCTCGGTATAGTTTTGCAGGACGGAGCGGTGCAATTTTTCGTGGGACCAGAACAGGGAGTTGGCGTCAGCCTGATGGGTGGGGATAGGCTCATCGCTTAGGAAAGAGGCGGTGTCCATCCAGAAAGGTTTGAACAAGCCTGTGCAGGGTGCAGCAGTTCCGGTGGCGAAAATGATCGGGTTGGATTTATCCAAATAGACCACCAGCGAAGCTGTGCTCTGGCTGATGCGGATTGGACCGAATCCTGCGTGCATACAAACATCCTGCTCGCTGATGCTTGTGCGTGGATCGAAATCAGCGTGTTTATGATGCCGCAGTGTGGACATCATCGACTCGATGCTTACCTTGCCCTTTTGCACATCCAACGAACCGAATGTGGTCTCGCGGCGAACCAAACCCTTGCCAAAATTGGTATAAAGAAAATCGCTGAAATCGCGCGCAAGATGAAAATCATCCTTCGATTTCGAAACACCCTTCTGTGTGGCAAAATCCATCAGACCGTCTGAAGATAGGTCGTATTGCTTACCGATCGTCAGGCAGTTCGAAATCGTGTAAACATCCTTGACCTGTTTTGCTGCCCATTGTTTGTCGACAGTTTCAAGTACCCAGGCGTCGTCGGCGTTGGCGACAATGAAACTGTTGTGGTAATAAAGGTCATTGCCGTGTGAGGCGCAGTTGCCTCCCTGACCGAACTTTTCCAGCAGGTCTGTCAGGACAGTGACTGCCTCTCGTGGCGTGACCGCCCGCTCCAAAGCGATCCGCAACATATCCATGCCGAGCAAGGCAGGTTCTTTATTCGCCGGGATTTTCGAATAAACAGCTTCATTCCCAATGACGAGCCCGTGTTCGTTGACCCCGATCTCTGCGCCCCACATCCAAAACGGTTTCGAAAGAAGGACGGCATGTGTGTGTGCCGCTTGCGGGATCTCGATGTATGTACATTTGACCTTGCTTCCTGGCACATGGTCTGCCGCTGGAAAATACACCATCGATTGACCTTCATTAGGCGGGCGATCGGAGTTTTTTCCGAAGACTGCCACACCATTCAGACCGGCGAGTTTTGTTGCGATCAGCGTATCACACATGGAGTCACCTCGAAAGGGAAATATTTTGTTGGTCAATCAGAGTATAGCACAGGGATTGGATGGGTTGAAATATTCCAATGGTGCAGGCTTCAAAGTCGTTTCAGCGGCTAAAATGGCAATTCATCGTCTGATTTGCCATCGTCTGCATCATTGTCTATATCCATATCTTCGAGATCCTCGTCATCGAAATCATCATCCACCCAGGAATCCTCGTCCATCCAGTCAATGACAGTACCGCCACTCTCGGGGTAATACGGGCTGACGAGATAATTCATTCCGTGCTCCCACGTTACCCGATACTCGCGCGCCATGAACGTCTTATCCGCATGCAGGTCGTATAGAATGTCGGTTAATTTGGGGACGGGCGAAAATGGATATAACTGCTCGAGAACAATTTCCTTATCGTCTTCGGGGATGACAAACTCTTCCACGCAGGTTCCATCCGGGAAGTACATGGGGCGGGTTGGATAGGGAAGTTTTTCCTCGATGGGTCGGTTGTCATCTGAGAGAAATTCATTGTTCATATCCGTCAGACTCCTGTTATTGCCCAAGCCTTTATCTCCCGGATATGCCCCGGTGTTGTGCGGCAACACCCGCCAATAAGCCTTGCGCCTGCTTTGAACCAGTCTTTGGATTGGATGCCGAAAGAATCGCAGGAGGTCTCCCCGTGCCAGGCGTTCGTCGCAGGATCGTACACTTCACCTGAGTTGGGATAAACGATGACTGGTTTGTTGGTGCTCTTCTTGATCTCGCGAATCAATTCCGGAATGTAAAGCGGCGACGTGCAATTGATCCCGACTGCGGCGGCTTGAGATTGCTGATCTAAAAATGCAGCTACATCTGCGACACGCTCCCCGTTGCTGACGTGTTCGCCATTTTTAGCGGTGAAGGTGAACCAAGCTGTCATCCCCGGGAACTCAGCCAGTAAACGGATCAATGCCCGGGCTTCGATTCCACAAGGAATTGTTTCGCAAGCTAAAAGGTCCACTCCAGAAGCGGTGAGGGCTTCGATCCGCGGACGATGAAAAGCGATTAGTTCATCCTCATTGAGTGTGTAGTCGCCGCGATACTCCGAACCGTCCGCGAGATAAGCTCCATACGGTCCCACTGATCCAGCAATAAGGGGGCGCGAGCGGTCGTTCCGATTTTCTTCCTTCGACCAAAACTCATCCCGCGCATCTTGTGCCAATTTTACAGATTTCTTTATAAGGTCCAGCGCGTGAGCGCGCGAAAGTCCGCGTTTGGCAAAGCCTTCCACTGTGGCTTGGTAACTAGCGGTGATGGCGATATCTGCACCTGCGTTGAAGTAATCGAGATGCACGAATCTGATGAGTTCCGGTTGCTCAAGCAAAACTTTTGCTGACCAGAGTGCGTCATTTAAATCGCATCCATGCGTCTCGAGTTCGGTCGCCATTGCACCGTCAATGATGCCGATACGCTGTTGGGATAGTAAATAATCGATTGGGTTCATTGATTAACATGCCATGGAAATCTTAACGCAAAAGCACCAAGACGCCAGGAGTAGATCATTTTTTGCGACTCTGCGCCTTTGCGTTATTTTTTGAATAAACCTTGGCGTAGTGATAGTCTGGGATTCTAGCCTTATTTCAAATCAGACTATGCTTTCGCTGCCGCTTCCGCCTCGCGCAGTTTATCAGTCGAGCGGAAATATTTCAGGTAACGCATCGAATTCGCGTCGCGTCCCATCAGCAGGTCGGTGGCTTTGATGGTGCTGCCAAGTTTGATCGGGTCAGTAATCGAGCAGGTCGCACCGGTCAACATCGCAATGGAAAGCATTGCCGCGTTGACGGAGTGCCTGTCTGGCAGTCCAAATGAAACATTGCTCGCGCCGAGGCTGATGTTCACACCGAATTCATTCTTGATCAACTCGATGGCTTTTAATGTGACGGTTGCTGCCTGGCTGTTGTGACCGACCGTCATCACCAACGGGTCTATAATAATATCTTCGGGGGGAATGCCGATCTTGCCTGCACGCTCGATTATCTTTGCCGCTGCAGCGAGACGTCCCTCCGCGGTGGCTGGGATCCCTTCATCGCCGATGGTCAATCCGATGACAGCTGCGCCCCTCGCCTTGACGATGGGTAGTACTGTCGCCAGTTGTTTTTCCTCCCCGTTGACGGAGTTGACTAGCGGTTTGCCGCCTTTGATGGCATTCAACCCGGCTTCGAGGATTTTCGGTTCGTTCGAGTCGATGCACAGCGGTACATCCACCACCGATTGAACTGCCTCCACCACCAAAGGCATGACTTCGGCTTCCTCGATCTGTGGGTGACCGACGTTCACATCGAGGACATCCGCACCCCAATCGACCTGGCGTTTGGCGAGGTGCTTTACGTAATCCATATTCCGCTCAACCAATGCCTGGCCGAGTTTTTTGATCCCGGTCGGATTCAATTTTTCGCCGATGATGACAAAGGGCTTATCGAAACCGACTATGACTTCCTTTTTATCTGACTTGATAACAGTATGCATGAATGTTCTCCGTAAACCTTTTGCTGGTCATGCTTCAAAAATGACCTGCATTGATTATGACTTCAAAAACCTTAATGCCGTTTCGGCTAATACAGCTGTGCCGATGGGCAGTGCGCGTTCATCGAGATCGAACTTGGGATGGTGCAGTTCGTACAAAGGCCGTCCTTCGATATTGACGCCCAGGGTGAACATTGCACCGGGTGCTTTTTGAAGCA
>CAZYLM010000075.1:9261-11734 GCA_964648645.1 uncultured Anaerolinea sp. | reverse complement strand
CTGGCTGGGTTCCTTGAAAATCCGGTCAGAATGTTGGTGTAAAACTAAAACTCCGAGCAAATTGCTCGGAGTTTTTTATTGGGCTTAGCCCCATTTTTCTTTGAATGCTTTTGATGCGCCGCTTGTGATCGGTTTTCCATGTCCAAATACGGCAACTTCAAAATCCAAAGCAGATAACTTTTTCAGTGTTTGAATTCCATCGTCCATGTTTTCAAAAATAGGCGGGAATCCCAAACCAGAGCGATTATTACAAGAATCGGCGGCAACCAAAATCCCACCGTGAATGGGAATCAAGAAAGCAACCTGCCCTGCGGCATGACCCGGCGCATGGATCACTTTAATCCCCGCAACCGCTTCAAGAATTTGCCCGTCACTTAATTCATTTTCGGTCTCTGCAGGCTCAATGGGAATGGGTCCACGGCGCGACATCATAAAAACGATAAAGCGATTGAACAACCCGGGTGCAGGTTGAACAGGGCGCCCAGCCTGCCCAATTCGTACCAACTGAGCATCCAGCGAATGCATAGAAACCGGGGCGCCTGTTGCCTTTTTGATTGCAGCCAGACTGCCGGTATGGTCTCCATGCAAATGAGTGACAAGGATATGTTTAATGTCGCTGGGCTGTTTGCCTAAAGATGCTACGGAAGATAGTATTTTCTCAGCGCTATTAGGAATGCCAGTATCAATCAAGACCAGACCGTCTTGCACCTCCAAGAGATAGGCATTTACAAAACCAAGGTTGATACAATGAAAACCGGGGACAACTTGTTGAAGAGACATAATTCCTCACAATATCAAGATTTTTCGATCACAGTATTGAGGAATATCCAATCGAGTAAAATCTTACGTGAAAATCAATCCTGAAAGAAATCCCTATGAACAAAAACCTTGAAAATGACCAAAACCTTATATCTTCTTTAGTAGAACATACAAAAGATATCGCACAAAACTATCTTAACGAAATTGACCAACGCCCGCCTGCAACAGCGTATGTTCAAAAACAAAACCTTGGTCTATCCCTTACGGGAATCGGCGCAGAAAAAACATTGAACCTTTTCATGGAGCGCTACGGGAATCACATGCCTGCCAGCAATGGACCACGATTCTGGGGTCTGGTCACTGGCGGCACGACTCCCGCCTCCCTGCTCGGCGATTGGCTGACATCTGTCTACGACTTGAATTTGAGCCACGCTGGGAATTCTCCCGCGCCAGATATCGAAATGGAAGCAATCTCCATGCTACGCGAGTTATTCGGTTTGCCCGCCTCTTTCTCAGGGACGTTTGTTACCGGTGCGACGATGTCTAACTTCGCCGGTCTAGCCATTGCTCGCGAATGGGTTGGGAAGCAATATGGAAAATCGGTTTCGCAAGAAGGGTTGCATGCCATTCCACCCGTCAAAATATTAAGTTGTGAAGCTCATGCCAGCTCGTTCAAGGCATTGGGAATGCTTGGGCTGGGAAGAAACTCCCTGAAAGTCATCCCCAAGCTTCCCGAAAACAGAGAAGCGGTGGACGTCGTCGAATTGCGAAAAGTTTTGGAAGGGATGAATGGCGAACCCTGCATCATTATCGCCAATGCAGGGACGGTCAACACCGTGGACTTCGATGACATCCAAGCCATTGTGGCATTGAAATCTGAATTTAAGTTCTGGCTACATGTGGATGCGGCATTTGGTGGGTTTGCGGCATGTTCACCAAAATTCAAGCATTTGCTCAACGGGATTGAACATGCAGACAGTATCACAATCGATGCGCATAAATGGCTGAATGTGCCTTACGACTCGGCAATGATCTTCACGCAACATCGCGACTTACAAATTGCAGTTTTTCAAAACAGCGGCGCCTATCTTGGTGCAATTGCCGAACCTGTCGATTTTATCCATCTCTCGCCAGAAAACTCACGCCGTATGCGTGCACTGCCTGCCTGGTTCAGTTTGATGGCATATGGCAAGGATGGCTATCAAGATATTGTGGAAAGAAACTGCGCGATGGCAGAGAGACTCGGCGAGAAGATTTCAACCAGCAAGGAATTCCGTCTGCTCGCGCCAGTGCGGATGAACGTAGTCTGTTTTACGCTGAGCGGTGATGTGGATGCGGAAAAGGTCAAAGCTTTCTTGTCTAAACTACGTGACGATGGACGCGTTTTCATGACACCCACTACTTATCTGGGCACACTCGGAATCCGCGCGGCATTTAGCAACTGGCGTACCGAAGAAAAAGATATAGAAATCGCCTGGCGTGCAATGCTAGATTGTGTAAATTTGTCATAATCCCCATTATCCTGGACATAGGATTAGAAAATCTCCAAAGTAGTCGCACTTTGGAGATTTTCTAATATTGATATTCAAGTGTTTTCTTTTTATGGCAATGCAGTTTCAGTCACTATTGTATCCAGCGGAAACGATGAGCAGGCAGCTTCACTTGGGTCCGTCGGATAGGGCAGGCGGGGAAGGAAGAGACTCCATTCCTTTTG
>CAZYLM010000075.1:0-9161 GCA_964648645.1 uncultured Anaerolinea sp. | reverse complement strand
TATTGGCTCTCCTACGCGGGAGGCTTTTGACCACTCCCAAATTTGAGTGGACCCATCGATGCCAGAAGTCGAAACCAGGTATTTCGGGCTTGAGAGAAGCGCCGGGTCCATGACGATCGTCATCTCCGAAATGGGATCTTTTCCAAAAGTCGCCTCTTCATGCGGACTTGATGCCGGTTCGCCCCATTCATTTCTCCGCCACTGATAGACTTTACCGCCATCGTTGAAGAACAGCACATCTCCTTCCAGTGAAAATGTTATCGAGAATATGCAACAATTGCCCAACTTAATCGGACTGTTCAGTAGCTGCTCCTGAGCCAAAATATCATATATATTCAATCGACTCTGGCTATTGACGTAGACCAAATATCTGCCATCCGGGCTAATCGTTTTTTGATAGGCACTGCTATACAGTGGGTCGATAATCTTAACTAGTTCCGGAGGTTTCGCAACAATATCCCAGGTAAGAATCGAACCATCCATTCCGAGAGCTGTGAAAAATGTGTCCTGCTCCTTCTCATCTTCTCCAAACGCAATAATTGAGGAGAGCTGCCCATAATACCCATCAGTATCCAGGCGAACACTTGACCCATCGAATGTATCCGTCAAAATAATACCATCCGAGGCAAGCGATGCCAGTATTTTCCCGGAATGCCCAAACACCATCGCAGTTATCGGAGATGCATGCCCAGCAAGGTTCTTGAGCAATACTGGTTCATCCGCGTTAATATTCCAAACTGAAGCGCCAGTGCTTCCATAAATAACCAACTCTTTATTGAGGCTGTAATCGTAATAAAGGTTTGTCATGCCACTACCTAGCTGGGTAAAGGTATCGAGATCCCAGATCGAATTAACATATGTATTTGAGCCGGGGATATATTGTTGAAACCAGACAATACCATTTACAAGGTTGGTATAGTAGTTACCAGGAATGGTCTTATCCACTTCATCACCGTTATTGGTATTGAAAAACCGGGTTTCACTGTCCTTGGTAATGCCCAAAATCGTACCGTCAGAATTAAAAACGGAAAACATGCCTTCGATTGGCTCTCTTGTGATTTTCTTTTTTGTCGATATACCATATAGATATGTTCTGCCGTTCGTCCCATCGCTTACCGCCGCCACATTACATTCAGGGTCAATGAAAACACCTGACAAATAAATGTTTTCTGGAATTTCAAGATCGCCAATTGAAGTATCACGCTCCATATCCCAAAAAACAACGGCACTTATTGCCGCATTGTACCAAGCAGAAATAATGCCATCGGTGCTCGAGCACAGAGACAAGTAATCATGATATGTATCAACCGATTCACCTATTTGCTTCCCGGTTTTAATATCAATGAAGATCATTTTGTTATTAGCCGAATCTTGCAAGGCAATGACCCTGCCGTCAGAACTGCTAATATTGGCGCCATAGTAATATCCCTGAATTGCATCGCCGATTTGTTTTTGGGTATTAATCTCCCAAAATGTGGTTTGATCTGATTTTCCGTCATAGACAATAAAAATATTATTCGATGTATATGTATACCCATAATCAGTTCCATTTATGAAAGTCTTAGACGGTTGATGCCTGTTTACATCCCAGAATGTAATTGTGTTCCTGTCGTAATCAACCAGTGCAAGCAGCTTGTTGGTATCGGGGGCGAAGACCAAATTCCCCTCAAAAGGTTCCCCGATCATCTGACGCGTTACAAGGTTGATCAACACGACCATGTTTTTCACAATTTTCGTTTCCGAATCAACAACCCCAACACTCCAAATGAGCGTATTTCCGTCAACCCACATGCCGCTTCCAGACCCATTAAGAACTTCACCAAAATAGGATCCAGTAGTTAGATCGCTAAGCGCAACTGTGTTATTTTCCCAATCATCAACTTCCAGAAAACTCCCATCGGGGCTAAAAGTAATATATTGCCCCTGCGTTGATAGTATTTGCTGCATGGTTTCAAGTTCGAACACTTCTACATTTTTCGACCTTTCTCCATTGACTGCCAAATATTTGCCATTCGGGCTGAACGATGCCCCAGAACCGGCAAAGGATGTATCGACCTCTTTACCCGCAGTTAGATCCCACAATTTGATCGAGGTACTTTCATATTCAAATACAGTCATGAATTTGTCGTCTTTGCTAAAATTAATGTTCGGCTGCCCCTCAAACGGCTCGCCAATTGAGGCATGCGTTTCGATGTCAAAAATCGAGGTTTGGTCTCGTTCCCCGTCGTAGATCCAAATATATCTATCTGTTGAACTGAAATCAAGCCTCAAATCCTTACCAACAAACGGTTGCCCTTCCAAGGCATGAGTTTCCAGATTCCAAACCCTTGTTGTGTCAACCCCGTCGAAAACAATTAAATATTTGTTCTGTTTACTAAAAAACGGATTTGTACCGGGAATGGGGTCGCTGATCGCAGCCAGGGTGTTCATATCCCATGCGATCGTATTACCGTCCTCCCCCAAAGTAAGCATAACATTCTTGTCTGTGCTGAAATACACACCCGTAACCGCCCCGGAATGTTCATTTGGGATTATGCTGGGCCCACTTTCTCCTTCTAATTTTGCCAAGTTGATCCCCAAACGGTTGGCGTATGCCAGAGTTTTCCCGTCCGGACTCAAAGCAGCTGAGGAGACTTCACCTTCTTCCGATGCAACAGCCTCGCCTAGGGGCCATGTCCTGGCTATATCCCAAAGGACAATTGCATTATCCTCACTGCTGGTTGCAAGAATTTTCCCATTTGGGCTGATGCCTTGATATGTGCCGCGGAAAGGCTCGCCTACCGACTCGTTTTTAACCAGGTCCCATACATGCACACCGTCTTCTGTTTCATAAATTAACAGGGTGTCATCGTTAAGGATGCCCAGAACTCTTCCTTTAAAGCTATCAATCCCTGAAAATCGGTTATCCGGACTCCATATCCGAAGCCCATTTTCTGTCTCATACAGCAGATAATTTCCCAAGGTCGTCAACCCGCTGAGCTTTCCTTCGAAAGGACCATAAGATCGTCCTTCGTCGTCGATTACGACAAGGTTATTTATACCGGAATAGGATATCTCATATATGAAATATCCTCCCAATCGTAAGGAACCGTTGAAACTGCTTCCTGCATCACTTCTTACAAGCGAGCCTGTTAAGAGATCCCTTACATTTGTAGTCTGTCCATACTGGTCGAAAGTTGAATACAAAAGATAATTACCGTCATCACTCCAACGCCACACGACCCCCTTAGTACTGGATTTATCATCTGTCTCTAGATCAAGTGTATTTATTAGCGTGTCACCGCTCTCCGGATCAAATGTTATATAAACCAAGGATTTTCCATTTGATCCAACCCTGAAATCATATACCGGGATCGATTTCAACAGAACAGAACTCGAAATATCAAACAGATTGATCAAAGTTGCAAATGTCTGACTATCGGTCGATTGATACACCAGGGTCAGGGTATCAGGGTTAATGGTGAGATACCCTCCACCGAGGGTATCCGAATAAACCGGCTGATCCGGCTGGTTTTTATCTAAAAGGTTAAAATGTGCCACTTTCAGTTCATCGTATGTTTGGTACACCATGAAACGGCCATCCGGGCTAAACCCTTGATATACACCATCGATATCTTTTTGGACAAGCTCAGAGCTTAAAACATCCCAAAGATTCAGTAGTGTTTTACCGCTGGTTGGATCCAGGGTCTGATAAACCATGGAATTGCCATCAGGGCTGAATGCCAGGAAGGAACCGTTGATCTTTACACCAAGATCCTTCTTTTTTTCTACATCCCAAATATTAAGTCGACGGCGCGTATCCTTGCCAATGGTCTGGTATACCAACCAGTGCCCATCGGGGCTAAAGAAAGGGTCCCGACCAGAAATGGGAGGGGCAAATGCCCCATCTGTTGCCGATTTCATAAGATGGATGGCATATTCATTCTTTTCTTCGTCCAGGGTTTGATACACCCAGATGCTTTTATCCGGGCTTTCGAGGATCGCCCCCTCGCCGATCTTTTTCTGAGTTTCAGCATCCAAGAGGATGGTGCCATCGTTCCCGGTTGAGACCAGTAGTCGGCCATCGGGACTGAATGAGATCGAAGTTGGAGAACCGGGGTGCTGATCTTCCCGCTCAATTTTGCCATCCGACCGAACGCCGCCCCCTTTTGAAATACCTGAGACATCCCAAAATCGTATGGTGGAATCTTCACTGGCAGAGATCAGTTCCCTGCCTTCTTTGGCAAAGGAAAGCCCCCAAATGGAACTTTTATGATCCAGGATCGCCTCCCCGATCTGTGCACCTCTTTTGAAATCCCAAAGCATTAATTTTGGAGCAGTAGAATAACTACCGGCAGCCAGGAAACTACTATCTGGGCTAAAGGCAAGACTTGTAATCCATGAAGTATTGCCATTTAGTGGCTCATTATTATTAAGAGGGGATGGATTAGCTGGTTCAGAGATATCCCACAAAGTGATATTCCCATAATCATCCCCGACTGCAAGGGTACTTCCATCCGGACTGATGGCTATCACTTCAATATCGACAGGGTTTCGGGCATACAATTGATCTGAAATTTTGTGTGCGAATTGGAGGTCGGACACATCCCACAATATCACGCTATCATCATAACTACCGGATGCCAGCGTATTTCCATCCGGGCTAAAAGTCAAACTCCAAACGCCCCCACTATGTTCCTTCAATGGGTTTTCAAGAATTCGTTGACGGGTTGTTACATCCCATAACATGATGGAACCATCAGTATTCCCGGACGCAAGTGTTTTGCCATTCGGGCTAAATGCAATGGTGATAACGGAAACCATCCTTTTGAATGCAAGCCTTTCTTTAAACTGCACCGGTGCCTTGGGATTCGAAATATCCCATAAGATCACTTCGCCCGAATCATCGTAACTTGATGAAGCCAGAAGCTTCCCATCGGGGCTGATCGCCAAGCCATAAATTCGTTGCTCACCTGACTGGAAAGGCTCGCTTAGCCGAGTACGGCTCTCCTCATTCCATAGGATGAGCGTCCCGTTCGTGCTGCCGGAAGCAAAGATGGACGCATCCCTGCTTAAGGCGATCGCTGTCACACCGCTATAATGCCCATTGATGGGTATCGAATTTAGCGGTTCTGTTTGATCGATATCCCATAAAGTAACGCCGTTTTTATCAAGGGATGCGAATTTCCCTCCGCCGGGTGAAAACTGAATTTGACTGATAATCTCCTCCGAAGGCACAGTCTTTAAATAACGGTTTGACTTTAATAAAAGTGTCAACATCGTCTTCCGCGCCTGATCGTTTCCTGCCTCGGGGTCAGCCAGAAGACCGAATGTATCGGCTTGTAAGCCCAGTTTCAAGGCAAGGTCAAGTTGGCTGTCTGCGCGCTCACCTGCGACCACAGACAGTTCGCTGGCTTGCGCCTGGTTTTGCCTATCCTTTGATATATCCTGCTCATACAGCGCCCAGAATAAGGCAATCACTGCGGCAATCGCAAGAAGCCCAGCAATAACGGTTCCGCGCCTAGCAACCCGCGCCGAACGAGACTGTTCTTCCGCGAGTTTTTGCGCATTTTCCAGGTCCCGGCGTTCGGCAGCTTGTTTCTCGTTGATCTGTCTCTGAAAGCTACGGGAAGCGTCTAGGAAATCGGTCTCTTCTTCACTCAGGTCATCCGCGTTAACTTTTGCCCAGGTCTCCGCTTCCAACAAGGCATCTGAAGATAATAACCAGGCATCCTTGAACCCATTTTGCACCCATAATTTAGCCTGCTTTTGTATAAGACTGCTGTTCTTTTCCTCCCATTCCTTATTACTCTCAAGAATGGGTTCTACAAGACGGTCGTGGGTCAGTTCATACCAGGTTCCACCACCGCGTTGTTCTGCACGGACGAGGTCTGGCTGCAAAGCCTCAATCACACTCTTATCCAATCCACCGCTTTTCCCTTTTTCCTGCAGAACCATACTCCGGATTCCACCTGGGGTGATCAACTTTGTCCGGAACCATTCTCGAATCAACCGCTCCTTGACATTCTTCGCCCTAGCCACCTCACCAACACGTCTATCAAAGTGTTTTCCAAGCGACTGATTAACATCCCCTACTTCCTGTAAGTCTTTTTCGGTGATCTGATCCCCTTCCGGCAACTGTTCCCAAAGACCATAACACACGACCTGCAGTTGCACCGGTTCTACATATTGCCCTGGTTGCACATCCAATTCCCCATTCGGTCTTTGCACTTTAATAGAACAAAGGTCATTTACAAGCTTTTCGGCCACCTCAGGAGCAAACGGACGACCAGCATTTAACGCAGGCTGAGTGACAGCCTTCAATGCCGCTTCCCGCTCGAGCCTTTGCATGTAATACCGTAACCGCAAGCCCCCCGGCAGGATGTGAGCATAAGGGTCCAGTGAGGCAACATAATCCTCGCGCATAACCAAGACCACCCATAGATGCGGGTCCGCTTCCATTGCCTGCTTCAGCTGGATGAAAAAATCCTCCCGCTTTTCCCATACCTCGGGGTGGGTACTGAACAACTCTTCGAACTGATCGATGATCAGGGCGCGCCGAACCACCTCCATACCCTCGGCGACAGCGTTAGCAAGCGCATCCAACAGGGCCGGGTCAAAAAAGTATTTTTCATCTTCAACATTCAAGCCCCTGAGGAAATCCGCAAGAGTCAATTCCGTCAGGCGTGCAAGACTTGGAGCATTCATCGTACGTTGAATGACACCACGGATAAGGTTGTAAACGAAAATGTTCCCCACACTGCTGGCAGCCAAAACATCTCCACTTACCCGCCCTACTGGAAGGACCTCATACCCTTTATCCTCAAGGTTGGGGATCAGGCGGGTATTAATGACCGAACTCTTTCCAGCGCCAGATTGGGCATAGAATAAGACCAGGCGCTCCGAAGCGACCAAAGCGGTCAGATCGCTTGCTTCACGTTCACGCCCAAAGAATAAATTCCGCTCTTTTTTCAAAAAGGTGCGGGGACCTATATATGGGTTTACCTGTTTAGCATTCATGAACGTGCCTCGCTGTACTTTTCCCAGGCGTTCCAAAGTTTGACTATGAACTTTTCAGGTGTCGTTATATCCACTTCAAACTTCCTTTTGTCGAAGTATTGACTTAAATAATGGATCGACTTTTGCCGATCTTCCTCGCTCTGGGTTCCCTGGTTTAATTGGATCAACATACCCTTGGGTGCTGATTCAAATTGCCTGAATTTCTGAAGAAACCGAAAAAGGACCCTGAATTCCCAGTCTTTCACCCGATAGCCCAACAGCAATAAACGCGATTCGGAGATCCCCCCCCTCAACCGGGCTGGCACTTTCAAACTCTGTGTATTCGAGTCCTCCACCATGGTGATTAGGAAGTTCATGAAATCATCTTCACTCAATACCAAGGTCTGCGGAAAATCCTCCAATCCAAACAAATGATAGACTGCCGGCTGACCGGCAGTCGGTTCATACCTTGAATCCGGCATGAGTTCTGAAGGAACATCTTTTTCGCCACCCGTCATCAGAAGAACCTGAGTTCGAGGGTGTTTATTCTCCGCTTCCAAAGCCTGTTCCACAAATCGATATGGGCTGGTGGTAATGTAGATTTTCAGGGGAAGCTTCGCCAGCATCCGCAAAGGATCATTAAGTTCATTCGGAAATCGGGGAAAATCCAGCCGCCGTGCAGACCTGGAAAAGGATTCGATCTTCTTTCTCATCAGATCCGCAATATCCCCATATTCCGGATCGCCCGAGTCGATGAGACTCAGCAAATACCGGGTCATGAAATCAAGATATTGGGTCTTGGCAAGCAGGGTCTCTTTTTCCACCTGGTAATACTGGGCAACGCGTGCAAGATCATGGGCGTCTCGAAATGGATAATTGATCTCGCCAGCCCATTCTTGTGTGGAATGTTCGGTGATCGTCAGTCCCTCTTCCACCAGCTGCCCTTCATCAGAGAACCTTTCGGATAATGACTTTTCATCCAGAAAGATCTGCTCCAATCGCAATGAGTTACTGATAATTGGGATCACATCGCCTTTCTCAATAAAAGGCAGGGTGTCCTCCAAATACCCTCTACCAACGACTCCCCCACTGGTCGAGGCAGAGCTATCTTTTCCGACTCGCGTCCGATAATTTGGCATGATGTATAGTCTCCAGGGGAATCCTCTGTTCTATTTGGCAATTGCGACCCGAAAGCCATGATAAAAACCCGGGAGGCCCGGGTCGTCAGGCAATTCCCCTCTTCGGGAACTGCATCGCAATAAGTCCTGAGACCTCTCGTTCAGTGAGGCGCCTCGCAATACCCTGCGAATTTGCCGATTGGCTTTAATATTATTGCGACCGCCATCCTCCCGCCATGGATATTCATAATTCAGGTCTGGCATGGGGCGTTTTTCTCCCCACAAAGTACAGGTCCACTGACGGATATTCCCCACTAAATCAAAACATTCAAATTCATTTTGGGCAGGGTATGCATCCACCGTAGTGATCTCTGTCCTTCCAAAGTTGCAGCGCCCTGCGTCGAACGTATCCCCCCACGGATAAATCGAGGTTTTCCCACCCCGACACGCTTTCTCCCATTGAGCTTCATTCGGAAGAGTGTAGTTCCTACCGGTCACTTTCTTCAACCAGTCACAATAAGCCAGAGCGTCATACCACGTCACACCGATGACCGGTTTTTTACCCGCCTGTTGCCCATCCCATTTCACGGCGGACGATGCAGGCATGCCGGTCTCCTGGATAAAAATAGAAAACTGATCGACCGTAATTGGATATTTTCCTATCCGATATTCCGGTAAATCGATATTGAACTGGCTGCTTTCGTGCACGGGAATACCAATGCCTCCCTGCCCGCCCATCAAAAAACGTCCTGCAGGGATAAGGACAGTTTCAGGTTCAAATTTTTCTATCGATATGGAGCTTCGTTTAAAGAGGTCTTCTGCTTGTTTGGCATCACTATAAATGATAGTTTGTGTTCCGCCAATGTTGATGTTCCCGCTAAGATCCCTCCCAACTTCTATCTTGCCGACTGCCGCACTGTGATTATCTGCCTGAACCTTCAGGGAGTTCTCCTTGTTATCGTCAGCCATAGCGGATCCTCTCTCCTGCGTTTCAGTGTCAGTTCAAATCTGCAAAATTTATTATACAATTTCGGACTAACCGTGTCAACAAATATATTTTGAGGT
>CAZYLM010000074.1:0-11946 GCA_964648645.1 uncultured Anaerolinea sp. | reverse complement strand
AGGTGCGCAATTCCCGCCTCTCCCGCCCCTACACCACAAGTTTCGCCTTCGAACACCTCGAAGAGCAGTCCTACCTGACGCTCATCACCTGTCAGTATTACCTGCCAACAAGTGATACTTACTTCTTCCGCAGAGTTGTTCGGGCCGTGCTTGTAAAGGTCGAGAGCGAGTGAGGTAAGAACCTGAACTTCAAAATACTTCCGAAGTCTTAAAGACTTCGGAAGTATTTTTATGCCCGGTTATAATCCGGCACATGTCCTCCTGGAGCGGCAAGTCTTTTGGGAATGTTACGATTGGCGAATTGATAGCCCGTGGAGGTATGGCGGAGGTCTATCGCGGGATCCATACGATGCTCAGGCGTGACGTGGCTGTCAAGATCATGCGTGATCACGTCGAGGATGACCCCGAAACTCGTGCAAGGTTCGAGCGTGAAGCTCGCGCCATTGCAAAACTCGAACACCCCAACATCATCCGGATCCACGATTATAACCTTTTAGACGGCCGCCCTTGCCTCGTAATGGACCTTGTAGAGGGGGCCTCCCTTGGAAATTATCTCAAAGCCATTCAAAAACGCGGGGAAAAGCTTCCGCACGAAACCATAGCCCGGCTATTGGCTTCCATCGCTGCTGCCATAGATCACGCTCACCAGAAGAATGTTGTCCACCGGGATATCAAACCGGGCAATATCCTGCTCCGAGCCTCAACCGGATCCATCAACGCTTCTGAACCTCTACCCGGGGATGTAGAGCCGGTTCTCACCGATTTCGGCTTGGTGCGTCTTCTCGATTCTCAGACCCAGACTTCAACCGGAACTGTTTCAGGTACGCCTGCTTACATGAGCCCCGAACAGGCACGCGGCGAAAAGGTGGACCACAGAACGGATATATATTCGCTCGGTGTGGTGCTTTACGAAATGCTTGCCGGGAATGTACCCTTCGATGCCGAATCTTCTTTCGGCGTCTTGATGAAACATCTTAGTGAGCCGCCGCCGCCCATAGAGGGGATTTCACCCAGTCTGCAAGCAGTGATCAATCGCGCCTTATCCAAAGACCCGGCACGGCGCTTTCCATCCGCAAGCGCTCTCGCTAAAGAGTTCCAAACCGCGCTGGTAAGCGGAGAAGTATCCGCTGAGACACAGAAACTTGGAAGAGTCGAATCAGAATCGGTCGAGGTCCCCCAAAATACGCCAATATCAAAACTCCGAATCGTCTGGGGTGGATTCGCATTTATTATCCTGTCTGCCTTTTTGTTTGGAGTTTGGCTTTGGCTGCGACCGGCAGAAAAGCCTGCTCCTCTTGCGCCTGATCAGATCGTAGGGCAGGTTACATTCTTCGATTTTAATCTCCCAATGGACGAGGTCGTCGTCACTATTAATGGGCTTCCACCTCCCGGCGGGGAAAGTCACTACGAAGCGTGGTTCCTCTCACAGGGCGGAGAGATGCGCCGCAATCTTGGCAGTATTAGCTTTACAGGAGAAAGCGGCTCGTTGACCTATATCGATCCGGAGGGGCAAAACCTCCTCTCACTCTTCGACCGGGTAGAGATCACCCGCGAACCGGATCTAGACTCCAACCCTGATGAATCGAGTGGAGATGTGATCGCCTCGTCATTGTTCCCCCCCGAAACATTGAATCATGTCCGGCATGTATTAGTTGCGGTCGGCAGCACACCGGGGGGCACCGCATTCGTTCAAGGTTTGTGGTATGGTGCAGATAGCATCGACACATCGGCGGTGGAGCTACGAAAAGCTTTCGACAACGGCGATGAAGCTACATTGCGATTGAAGACCGAGGAGATCATCAATCAACTCTCGGGAAGTAAAAATAAGGATCTTTACAAGGATTGGAATGGAGACGGTCAAATTACAGACCCGGTCGAAGGATATGGCATGTTGAGTAACGGCACACTCGGAAGTGATTCGGCGCAAGGATACCTGCCGCAAACCTTGCGCAACACGCAACTGGCAGCCGATGCTCCTGATGCAACCAAAGCAATATCAAAGGTCAATATCCAGTTGGAAGCATGTATCGCCAATATGGAAAACTGGGGAAGCCAATTGCTCGACCAGGCACTGAAGTTGAACGGCTTGCCTTTCGGTCCAGGGATGGAGTCTAAGATTGCTAACATGCAGGCTCTATCAAGCCTGTTGCTTTATGGTGAAGATGTGAATAAAAATGGACGTATCGAACCTATCCCAGGCGAATGCGGCGCAGACACCATCTATGAAATTTCGTATCTTCTCGCTCAAATGCCTTTGCTCTCAGGTGCCGAGCGCATCCCGCTGCCGGGAAAATAAATTCCAAAACAGAAAGCTCCCATTTGCCGGGAGCTTTCTGTTTTATCCAGCTGCTGATTTATCGGTGATCTTCAATGCTTCATCCAACACATCAAAACCTTCTTTCAATTGCGCTTCGTCAATGATCAAGGGCGGGATGATCAGCAGGGTATGCCAGTGGGTGTAAAGGAAAAGCCCACGGTCGAGACAGTATTTCTTCAGAGCGTTCATCTCCGGTGAGGAACCATTCCATGGTGACATCGGCTCCCTGGTCCTCCTATCCTTCACCAATTCGATGATTCCGAATAATCCGATATTGCGCACTTCGCCAACTGAAGGATGCGCTTCGCCCAGGTCAGACAGCATGCGCCTCAAGACTCCTCCCATGCTTGCAGCGTGTTCCACGACCCGATCTTCCCTCATGGCTTGAATGTTCGCCACCGCGGCTGCGAGAGATATGGGGTGCGACGTGTAGGTCAAACCGCTCTCAAATGCATGTTCATCAAATGCGGATGCGATCTCTGGCTTCATCGCCACAGCGCCCAGCGGCGCATACGCAGAGGTAAGCCCCTTCGCCATTGTAATAATATCCGGCACGACGTTCCAATTCTCAATTGCGAACCATCTGCCTGTGCGACCGAACCCACTCATGACCTCATCAGCGATCATGACGATTCCGTATTTATCGCATAGTTTGCGCACCCCCTGCAAGTATCCATCGGGAGGGATGATAATGCCGTTCGTACCCGTGACCGACTCCATCAAAATACCTGCGATCGATTCCGGACCTTCGTACAGGATAATCTCCTCCAAATGATTGACGTAATCCTGGGCAAAGTCTGCTTCCGAGATATTTGGGTTTGTGCGATGAAAGGTCGAGCGATAGCGGTACGGGTCGAGAAAATGGACCACCCCTGTCATCAGATTCGGTTCCCATGCCGAACGGCGAGGGTCGCCTGTCGCTGCCATCGCTCCAGCCGAAGCGCCGTGATAAGAACGATATCGAGCGAGAATCTTATGCCGTTTTGTATATCCTCTTGCCAGCTTGATGGCATTCTCGTTCGCATCCGCGCCGCCAAGGGTGAACAGGACCTTGCTCAACCTGCCGCCCGGCGTCACCGATGCCACTTCCCTGCCTGCCAATGCACGGATCTTCGTCGTCATGCCAGGTGCCGCATACGGCAACTCCGCGGCCTGTTCCTGCATAGCTTTGATGATGCGCTCATCGCCATGGCCGATATTAACACACATCGTCATTGAGTTAAAGTCCAGGTAGCGTTTATCGTCCACACCCCAAAAATACACACCTTTGGCGCGCTTCACAGCGACAGGGTTCACTTTGGCTTGGGCAGACCAGGTCCAAAAGATGTGTTCCTTCGAAAGAGGCAGAATTTCATTATCAGGCAGATCGAACATAGGGAATCCTTTGTATTATACGATTTTGTTGCTCCTCAAATTATAATCCCCTGCCGATGGAGTTGTTTTCCTACAAACGCATTGTCGTCATCGGCACAACAAGTTCCGGCAAATCCACACTGGCAAAAACACTTGCAGATAAATTCGCCTGCGCTTTCATCGAATTGGATGCCTTGCATTGGGAACCAAACTGGCAAGAAGCCGAGCCACACGTTTTTCGAGTGCGTGCCGAAAAAGCGACCCTGCCAAAGGCATGGGTGGCGGCAGGCAACTACAGCGTAGTGCGAGACATCCTCTGGAATAAAGCTGAAGTCATCATCTGGCTGGATTATCCACTCCCTATAGTTTTCTGGAGGCTGCTCATACGCACTCTCCGCCGAACAATAACGCAGGAGGAATTGTGGAATGGCAATCGTGAGTCCTTTTGGACCCACTTCAAATTCTGGTCGGAGGATTCGCTCTTTCACTGGCTATTGAAAACGTATTGGCGCAGAAAGCGCGAGTTCCCAATCTTATTTTCCCTGCCGGAATACCAACACCTGAAAATTTATCGCTTTAATCATCCAAGGGAATTGGAAGCCTGGCTCGATGACCTCGGGCAGTTATTTTCTTCTTAACCAGGCAATTGATTGTAGCAGCCCGATCGAAACAACAACAAGAATGAATACCCTCCAATCGCCCGAAAATTGACCAGTGAACAACAAAAAAAGAGATACCAGAGAAAGCCCCAGCCCGGTCATTATGCTAAGCCTCAAAACCCGACGGCGGGACCGGCCGGGGATGTCTTCACGGACAGGCATCGCCCTAAGGTTAGATCGGAATTCTGTCATATCGTAAGCAATAAGGCCGAACGCTGCTCCATTGAACATCCACCCCGGGTGGAGATCATACCAAATCCCGAGTACAGCAAGAAACAGGCTAAAGAGCAAGGCAAGGGGCGAAAACCAGCGCCACTTCCTCCAAATCGATATCAGCCAGAAGATGCCGAATACGATCAGCCACCGCGCGAGGGTTTCCCAACCCGCCTGCCAATACCCAAGGGTAAATGATCCTGCTGCAATAATTATGCCGACGACGAGAGTAACAAGAATCAACGTTCCTCCGTAAAAAATTTTACCATTCAAGGCTTGCAAGACAAATCTATTGGGAATTTTCCAATTAAACTAACAATAGATCTGATACGCTGAGCGGGGTGTCCTTCGACTGCGGGTCAGGACGGCAACTCCTCTTGAATAAAGAGGAGCCGAAGCACGAGTAATACCAGAATTATTTTTTTATACTGCAAAAGCCTTGTCCTGCACTTTTCGAATGATATACTGACTCCATGAAGAAGGATTGTGACGGCGTTCTCCACCCCAAAGCCATCGATGGGATACGACTATTCAACGAGGGCAAATTCTTCGAAGCGCATGAAGAACTTGAGGTTGCCTGGCGGGATGAGACCGGTCCCATCCGCGATTTGTACCGGGGTATCCTCCAGGTTGCAGTGACCTGCCTCCATATTTCCCGCGGAAATTACGACGGCGCAGTAAAAGTCCATGCTCGCAGCTTGAAATGGTTGAGCGGCTGGGGCGACATATGCAGGGGAGTTGATGTAAGAAAACTCCATAAGGACGCTACCCACCTCATGACTGAAGTTAACCGGCTGGGCAGAGATGGACTTCGAGAGTTCGACCCATCAGATTTCAAGCCGATATCGTGGAATGAAAAAAGAGTATGGTATTGCGACCGGTGCGGCAGTCAAATGTATGAGAAGAACTGCAAAGTCTCCTGCCCCAACTGCGGCAATCGTTTCGATTGTTCGGATCTGAATTTATATTTCGATTAAGCTGCCCCTCCAGCGATCTTCACTCTCTGCTACGAAGGCGATATACGAGGGCGCTCATCCCCCATAACCCTATCAGTGAAAATATCAATGCCGATCCAAGGCTGAGTTTGATGCGGAGTTGGATCGAGATGATTGCGCCGGCAACCCCGATCCCGATCACCAATACCAGGCGGGTAAGGTGAACAGCCTCCATTTTGAAAATGTCGTCTTTGTCGAGGGGTCCTTGTAACCGCGCCTGGAATGCGCCCAAGTCCCAAGCGAGCAGAGCCAGGACCATGCCTGCCAAACCGTACCAAAATGACACCCCCGCCCACACCACAGCAACGGAGAGCAAACCGAAAAGAAGAAATGCCCACCTAGAAAAACGTGTCGCACTTCGGATTTGAACGATCAGCCAACCGGCACCGAGAAGGGCCAGCCCAACGCCTTGATAGGGGTACCCGTTTTGGACAAGTCCAAATGTCAATATGGCCGCGCAAGATGTGATGCAGAAAAGAGCCGCGATCTTCGTCATGACCTGAACTCTACTCCACGTTGAATGGCTCGCATCCACACAGCCGGACGACTCAAAGCGGCATGGGCAACCTGTTCGAAGGGCTTCGCTGTATCCCAATTAACAACCTGGATTCCCATGTGCCGCATTTCCCTCAGCATGGTCTCGCGCTGAAGCCGCAGGATACGCATCGAAAGTTCAACAGAAGGAGTGGCATTCAATCCCCCAGCTTCGAACGTGACCGGGTCTGGACTGATGACGATCAGCTGATAACCAAATGCCCGCAACCCTCCCAACAGGTCGAGATCCTCGGGCGTGAGGGGACTGATCAGAATAATCAACGAGTTTTGAGGAAACAGCCTGCGCGGAACAGTAAGTGATTTGAAGCTCATATCTTCCCCGGTTTCGGCAAGGGCGAGCGCGCGCATAATGCGTTCACGTTGATATTTACCATACCCGGGTGATGTCCATTTGCTCTTGTGCCCATTCACAAAAAGCCCTACGCGATTCCCCTCGGCAAGCAGTGAATTGGAAACCGCCACCGCTGCCCGGACGGATTCTTCAAAGATCGAGCGTCCGCCTCCAAATTCGTTTACGCTTTTTCTGCCATCCAAAACAATGCCAACATCCGCAACCCGTTCCTGCTGGAACTCGTTCGAGAACAAGACATTCTCATGACGTGCTGATACGCGCCAGTTGATCTGATGGGGCGAATCACCGATCTGAAATTCACGCACGCCGAAGAACTCTATCCCCGTCCCTCCCTGGTTGGCCGGAATTACACCGGAATACACGCGGGTTTGCCTCGGCAGTATGGATATATGTCGGATACGCATAAGGCTTGGGAGGACAAGAATCTGCCCAGGCGCAGATAGAAGCGCGCGCTGCTCGAGCAACCCAAAAGAGTCGTCGGCTGTCACATGGATCCCGTCGAAGGTGTGGCTTCCCCGACTTCCACGAACCGTGTACGACCAGGATACCTCACCGCCTGATGGTATGGTTACTATGCGGTCTGGTGCGCCATCGATAACCTCAAGAAATTTTGGAAGTGGGTCCGAAAGGCGGACCTGCTCTATATTCCCGCCGTGATTCTTTACCGTGAGTCGGATCGTGATGGTCCCGCCGGGAGAAATGCGTTCTTCACTCATCGAACGCCGTGCAGAAAGATCTAAACCTTCCGGCGCGCGCCACAATCCCACCAGGAGATATAAAACAAGCGGGATGGCAAGCTCAATAATGCCGCCATTCAATGTGGCGATGCCGATCAGAAAAACCAGATAGGTCAACGCGGCAAGATGGGAAATGCGGCTCATGCGGGGTCGCTCAATGTCCGTGATGCTTTACTTTGCCACCGGCACCGGGACCTTACGCAACACATCGGTAATGACCTCTCCAGCAATGTCACGCGCCACCCAGAATTCAGGCAACAAAATAATGCGATGCGAAAGGACCGGAACCGCGTAACGCTTGATATCATCAGGCAGAATGAAATCGCGCCCGTTCAATGCGGCATGTGCCTTTGCCATTTTAAGGAAAGCCAGCGATGCGCGCGGACTTGCACCTACAGCCACCCGCCTGTCATGTCGCGTTTCCTGAACGATCCTAACAATATATTCCTCGAGGTCGGCATCGACATGGATGGCTTCGATCGCCTGGCGTAGTCTGAGGATCTTCGCGGCAGAGGTGACCGGCTTCAATACCACTTCTTCCTGTTTGCGTGAATGGCGTCGGTTGAGAATTTCACGTTCATCGGCAATGCTGGGGTACCCGATGGAAAGCTTCAACATAAACCGGTCTAATTGAGCTTCGGGTAGGGGAAATGTTCCTTCATATTCGATGGGGTTCTGTGTCGCCATCACCAGGAATGGCTCAGGCAGAGGCATTGATTTTCCCTCGAGGGTTACCTGGCCTTCCTGCATGGCTTCGAGCAATGCCGATTGGGTCTTCGGGGAGGCGCGGTTGATCTCGTCCGCAAGGACAATATTGGTGAAGAGTGGCCCCTCCCGCAGTTGGAAGCGATTATCCTTCCGATCAAGCACATATCCACCTGTGATATCTCCCGGCAAAAGGTCTGGTGTAAATTGGATGCGCTTGAAATCAAGCCCGAGCACAGTGGCGAACGAACGCGCGATCAAGGTCTTCCCCAACCCAGGGAAATCTTCCAGCAGTACATGCCCACCCGCAAGCGCTGCGGCCATGATCATTTCGAGCAGGGTTCTCTTTCCAACCACAGCGCGTTCCACCTCCGCCAAAACATCCTGACCTGTGGTTGTCACATCCATAAATTTATTGCTCATCGATTGATCTCCATTTGCTCTTCAAGGTAATCGAGCACCGCTTCCAGATTTATATCGAGCGGAGTGGACTCATATTTTTTTAGAACTCCCGGTGTGGGGTAATCCATATAGGAATGGTTCAAGCCCGCGTCGAAATAAGATGCGATCTCCTGCGGGGCTGGCGATATCCTGCCTGATGTATTCCTCACCTGCGCTTCGTGGACCCTACCGAGTAAGTGCGCGATCCGCCATTTGAAGTAGACACCGCGATCTTTCTCGTCGATCCACTCTGCCATCGCCTCCACCTGACCCTTGAACGGGGTGGGTTTCTCGGTAGCTCTTTCCACACTGAAGCGCTTCCCGTAAAAACTTCCCACTGCAAAATAAACGATCACAACGAGAAGACCGATCCACACTCCCTGAGGGGGGATGATGCGTCCAAAAACATTCAACGACCAGACCAGATAGGAATATGCATACGCAATCCACCCCGATACCTGTTCCCGATAAATGAACAGGACAAGTGTTAATAACACTACAGAAGAAACGGAAAACCAGCGCTTCGCCCTGGCTATCGTTTCATCTCGCACGCCCTGATTATTTCCGTCAGGCATTGTTTCGCCTCCTCGATCTCCCTTGCATCGGCTTCCTTGCTACCATAACGCACCCGCTCAAACACACCGGTCAAGCCATGGACGGCGTCATGCGGAAGCCCGAGTCTCCCAAGCCGTGCGGCAAATTCAGCCGGAGTCGCCGCTTCTTCACGCACCACACCTTGTTTCTCCTCTACCGCGCGGTTCATTTCGAAATAGCAGCGGATGATCGCGTTCTTCGAAGTGACAGGATCTGCAAGCCCGTGCAAGGCTTCACGGGCAATTTCAGCGATTTCCTCTGCATCTGATTTTGGTTTGTAATAACGATCGAACATGTAGTTGATGACAAGTACAACAAGGACCGCTGAGACAGCGATCAACAACAACGTAATGGCAAATGTACTTCCCGAGGTTAGTGTGGGTGGAACAAATTCTCCGAGTCCATCTTCCCCCGCCCCCGGAACAGGCAGCCCCTCCAGGGCATTCTGTGTAAAAAAAACTCCCTGCCTTGCAAATGCTCCCATGAAGATCATAAAGAACATCAGGAACCCAAAGGAACGGAACAATGCGTTGAATATACCGCCACCCGGCCGCGGGCGGGCGGGGCTCAGCATCAGCAGATACAGGATGATAAGCAAACCGGGGATCAGATATTGGAACCAACGAACCCCTTCGCCGGCCTTGATTGATGAAATATCGAGTGTATTGCTTCGATCCAGCCTGAAGTCGAACGGTTGACCGAATTCCATCTCTCCCAGACCGGCTGCAAGGATCACAAGGGCAAGAAGCGCCCCTATGACCAGCAGAATGACCCAGGTTTTATCACCGAAGAACGATTTCATATAAGTGGGGCAATTCTACCATTCGCCTGCGGGCATATATCCCTCCCTGAGTATGGTTTCACCAGAGCGGTTTTCCGGCAAACCTATCCAAGTTCTTCCAAAATCCCCATTTCAAAGCTTCTCGGGTTAAAACCGAAATCTGTTCTAGCTTCTTCGTATTTGAATGATTTATCTTCGTTGAGCCTCATCACCTGCTCGGCTTTAATTGGCAAACGAAGCCGCATCCGTTCTGCCAATAGTAAAAATTTGACAATCGACATGTGTGGCAGGTGCATTTTCCAGACCCTTTTACCAAGCGCCGCAGCCACCGTATCAACGACCTGGTTATATGTCAGCGGCTCTTTGCCTGCAATGTTGTAATTCTTTCCGATGGTTTTGTCACTTTTCAGGGCAAGTAGAACAGCCTGAGCTACGTCGCCTACGAAAATGGGCTGCTGAAGCGACTCGCCGTCCCCGAATATTGGAAAAACAGGAACAATGCGTAAAATACGGATCAGCCGCCACATATTACGGTCACGTGGGCTTCCGTAGATCATGGTCGGACGTAGAATGGTGTAATCCAGCCCGCTGGATTGAATGGCTTCTTCGGCAGCGAGGCGGATCGACTTACTGCCTGCATTCAACTGGGTGAATATGGCAGTGGTGCTGATGAAAATACCACGCTTCACATCCGCCTCTTTCGCAGACTTTAAGATCGATTCTGCATGCCCGAAACCAAGCGACGCGACATTGACGAGCGCATCTACGCCGCGCAAAGCGGCAGTAAGAGTTTGAGAATCGGATAAATCCCCTGTCGCCCACTCCACTTCCCGGGTAGAAAGAAGCGACCGGTCACTGGCGGGGCGAACAAAGACTCGGACTTGGTATCCGCTTTGGAGGAGGAGAGGGACAAGGCGTGAACCGGTAAATCCTGTTGCGCCTGTGATTAGAACTTTCATGATAATTACAACCACGAAGGGCCGGGCATTAAGGCAAAGAAATATTTGTTGGCCCTCAGTTCTCCTTCATAACCAATGATTTTAGCAGGTCGAGTGTTTCAGCCAATTTATCCTGGCGATTCAAATTCTTGACCAGATACTCGCGTGCATTTGCGCCCATCAGTTTTACCTGCTCCAAGTTCTGCGAAAGATCAAGTATCTTTTGAGCAAGCATGGCATCATCTGCCGGGTGGATATATACGCCACCGCGCGAGGTCTCGATCAACTCACGAGTGATGCCGTCTATTATTATGACTGTGGCACGCCCCGCTGCCATGTAATCGAAGACCTTATTTGGGTATGTGGTGCGAAATGCGGGAATGTTCTGCAGGATGGCAAGGCACAGATCGGCGGAAGCGATAATCGCGGGCATCTCTTTTTTGGGGCGTGTGCCTGCGAAAACGACGTTTGCCAAGCCCAAGCGTTTGACTTCACTTTCAAGGCGTGCGCGTTCCTTGCCATCACCAAATAACACAAACGTTACCCCCCTATTTTCCTTCAATCTCTCGGCCGCACGAAGCAGAGTATCGATATCATTTGCCTGCCCCATTGCCCCGGCATACAAGACCACAAATTCATCCTCAAGACCAAGTTCTTTGCGAACCGATGAGCCATCATTGGATGGGTTAAACATATCCACGTCAGTGCCATAAGGGATATATGTTACTTTATCACCGGGTACGCCTTTCGCCAGTAGGTTTTCCCGATAGGCAGGCGAATTCACGAGGATATGCGTGGCACGTTTGTAAAGGAACCTCTCCAGCCAGCGCGAAAGTGTGATAATGACCGGGTTCTTTAAGACTCCCATGCTGATACCAAACTCGGGCCATAAGTCACGCACTTCGAGCAGGAAAGGTTTGTGACGTAAAACCGCCACCACCCAGGCTGAAATGGCTTGAAAAATCGGAGGTGTTGTGCCAAGTACCAGGTCCACATCTCGGAGTCGCAGGGCGGTCAAGATCGAAGAGAACATAAAACTGAAAAAGGCAACCACTCTCCACAAGTAACTTTGATGTATGGCAGGGTAAATATAAGAACGCAGGACACGTACACCTTCAAAGTTTTGTTCTGCGTAGAGGCCTCGGCGTTCCACCGTGCGTTGACCGGTCTGATAATTCAAGTCACTCGCAACGATAACGAGCTCATGTCCGTGCTCTTTGAGAAATTTTCCCATTTCAAAGTGGCGGGTGTGTCCCGGTTCTTCGGGTGAGACAAAGACTTGGTTGATAAGTAGGATCTTCATACA
>CAZYLM010000073.1:0-12054 GCA_964648645.1 uncultured Anaerolinea sp. | reverse complement strand
TCTTGATCGGCTTCGAGTCGCTCAACCCAGATAACCTCAAGAAGATGAACAAAGGATTCAACACCATGCAGGGCGGATACGAAAAAGCTCTGGCGAATTTGCGCAAGCACAACATCCGCCTCTATATCACCTTTGTCTTTGGTTATGATGAAGATACTGAAGCCAGTTTCAAGCAAACCGTGGACTTTGCCCTGCATCACAAGTTCTACATTGCCGCCTTCAATCACCTTACGCCCTTCCCAGGCACGCCGCTTTACAAACGCCTTGAACAGGATGGACGTTTGCTCTTTGATAAATGGTGGTTGGATGATCGCTACTCGTACAACATGATCCCCTTCCAGCCTGCACACATGACTCCCGAACGCCTGCAACGCGGATGTGTGGATGCTCGCGCCGAATTCTATAACTGGAGCAATATCTGGAACCGCAGCATGGATTCGGTCAATCGCTCCAGTGCGTTGATGTGGTGGCAGTTCTACGGCATCAATGCCATGTTCCGCCGCGAAGTGCGTCAGCGTGATTACTATCCGCTGGGAGATGAATCCTTTCGTGGAACCCTGCTCAAAGTCCGCGAACGAGGCGAGCCGATAAGCTGGTAAAAAACTTAACCACAAAGGCGATAAAGGGTCACAAAGGTTTTCCTTCGTGGTAAAAAAATCAAATACTTATGTCACTTCCTCCCGCCACCCTTCCTCCTGAATACCTGCCTCTTAAACGAAAGTTGATGAACGAGTACAAGGACGAGTTCGCCTCCTTCCGTAAAGAGGATGTGCGCCTGCGCCTGTTTGAGATTATCATTTTCCTTTTCATCTGGTTGGGCGGCGCGGCATTGACCTTGTTTGCCGTTTCGCTTTCAACTCTTTGGCTGAAACTTCTGCTGATGGCTCTCGGCATCTTCCTATGCGGACTGGCATTCTTCGTCTTCTTCCTTGAAGTTCATGAGGGCATGCACAGTGTCTTGTTTAAGAATAAATTGTTGAACGATCTTGTCTCGTTTATATTTTGTCTGCCCCTCTTCATGTCATTGACCAGCGCTGTCATCCTGCACCTGCGGCATCATCGCTATCTCGGCGAGCAAGGCGACCCAGACGAATACCGCTTCTATGCCAAAACGAAATTGGGCTTGATGCTTCTATATTACGGACGTTTGTTCATTGCCCCCGCGATCTATATCTTCTTGATCCCTGTGTTGGGATACCGCCACGGCACATCCCGCCAGCGGCGGCGCATCCTGCTTGAGTTTGCGGTGATGCTGGTTTTCTACATTGTTATCTTTTCTCAAGTGCCGTTTATGACGCTTTTTTTCATCTGGCTGATTCCAATTTCCGTCACAGGTTTCCTGATCGGTTTGTGGGGGCTAGCCCAGCACGCGCTGACTGACGCCAAAGACCCCCTGCTTGCCAGCCGTTCTGTTCATGCCAGCCCGCTGGTTTCGTTTTGCTTCATCAATCAGAACTATCACCTCGAACATCATCTCTTCCCCGAAGTCCCCAGTTATCACCTCAAAAAGGTTTACGAAGTCACCTGGCAGCAATTGCCCTACGCGCTCTCCTCCGATTCGTACATTGGCTTCATGCGAGACTTCATTCGCTTAAGTATCAAGCTCGAAGACAAACCCATCGGTTACACCGAGATCATCGGTTGGTGATATGCCCGCCCACCATTACGAACTCGCCACGCAACATGACGACCCCGAACTGCGCCGCCTGCTGCGTGAGAATCCATTTGCGGGTTCGATCTCGTTGTCGTTGGAGCGTGAGCCGAATTACTTCCTTGCTTCTGCTATTGAGGGTACGTTTCATGAAACGCTGGTTGTGCGTGATTCGAAGACCCGTCAACTCGTCGGCATCGGTGATCGATCTGTGCGCCCACTATACGTCAATGGTGAGATAAAAGATGTCGGTTACTTCAGCGGCTTGCGCGTGGACTCGAAATATCAACATGGGTTGGCGCTTGCGCGTTTTCTTGGTAAGGGTTGGGAGGGTCAGCGCGAGCAGCACAAAGATGGACGCGCAAAGTTCTATCTCATGAGCATTGTTTCCGACAACAACCCAGCCCAACGTTTGCTTGATTCAAAGCTGCCCCATTACCCGCGCCTGCATCGCCACACGCACATGTGTACATATGCCATTCACCCGGCCCGCACAAAAAAAGAATCAAAAATAAAAATCACACGTGCAACAGCGGATTTGATTCCTGCCATCGTAGATTGTCTCCACCGCAACGGGATGCGCCACCAATGTGCCCCACACTGGACGGAAGAGACGCTTCTTTCCCCACTCACACCTGGTCTGTCTATCTCGAACTTTTTCCTCGCCCAAAGCGGCTCCCGCATCCGCGGCTGTCTGGCGATGTGGGATCAACAAGCTGTCAAGCAAACCGTCGTGCGCGGATACAGCGGCAGCATGGCGCGATATCGAAAGATCATTAATCTATTCACCCCGCTGCCCTCACCTGGCACACGCCTCAACCAATGCTTCGCCTGCTTCCTCGCCGTGGACGATGACGACCCCGAAGTCTTTTCTGCTTTGTTACGAACTCTGTACAATGAAGCCGCCCGCCTTCGCTACGATTACTTTCTGCTCGGTTTGACGAAGGACAGTCCCTTTCATTCCATCGTCAAAACCTACCGGCCCATTACCTACGAAAGCGACATTTACCTCGCCGCCTGGGAAGATGGCTTCGACGACATTGCCCGCTTGGATAACCGTCCCTCCGCGCCTGAGATCGCCTTGTTATAAAAAGGAAATTCAATGAACGATAAGAAACTTGCATTCCCCAAAGCCTGGTATCCGCTGGCGTTATCGTCTGCGTTGAAGCGGGGTAAGGTGTTGCGTCAAGTCGCATTCGGGGCTCCCTTGGTGCTGTATCGCTCTCAGAAAGGACAGGTGGGGGCGATGACTTCTACCTGCATCCACATGGGAGCCGACCTTTCGCGCGGCATCGTTTCGGGTGAACGACTTCAATGCCCCATGCATGGCTGGGAATTCAATTCACAAGGTATATGTGAACATATTCCTCTGGCGACAGAGATTCCCGGTAAGGCGCGGCAGACGGCTTTGTGTACTGAAGAACGAAACGGGATCATATTTGGCTTTCTTGGCGGCGAACCGGATGTGCCTTTGCCTGATTTTCCCGCTGAAGCCTATCATCAAACCAGCCGTATCACTGTCATGGACTTCAATACACCGTATCAGGTCCTGGCGTCGAACTCCTACGATGCCCAGCATTTTTCGACCGTTCATCACCGTCCGCTTGTGGGCACGCCGCGGATCTATATCAACTCGCCGCATCATTACGGTTTGAACTTCCGCGCCAGTGTTGGTGGTGAAGGTTACAACGACCGACTCTTGCGCGCCATCGGCGTGCGGGAAGTTGAACTTATTGCCGATTGTTATGGCGGAAATATTATTGTTGCCACCAGCGACCGCACGTCCACCTATATCATGTTCGCGACCCTGCCGGTTACAGAAACCTCCTCACGTATCTTTGTGCTCAACGCCATCACCAAAGCACGTGCCCGGAAAATCCCCGCCATGATCCGCCCGTTAATGATGGAGATCACGCATCAATTGACCCTCGCGTTTTTACATCACGATATCAAGGTCGTCAGCGGACTGCAATTCAAATTTGGTATTCTGCTCCCCGAAGTGGATTCCGGTTTCATGGGTTGGATGCGTTATTGGAACTCGCTTCCAACCGCATCCATGCTGGATAGTGGGACCAAGGCTGAGGTCCCGCAAGAGGCGGGGTTTGAATCCAGCTCAATATAAAAGGCGTTGCTTTCAGTCTGTAACCCTGGTAGATAATTTCGGGGGGAGGATATCGCTTGCGGCTGCATTTGAGTGGGGGACGGGCCGGGGTCCGCGCCACATTTTGAGATAGATCTCCATGAAGGACGGGCGAAATTCATCTTCGTCAATGTGGTCACCGAGGTAGTACCACGAGATCGTGGGGTTTTGATGATGGACTTTGTGATGGTGATAATTCAGGAAGATATATTGCACGACCCTGTTCACGCGTAAATTCCACGCTCCGTTGTAAACATCGCGCTCTGAAAAGGCATGGTCGGTGTACTGCAGGGATGACCAGTTGAACCCGAATGCCGCATAACACGCCAGCCAGCCGATCCAATTGAGGTCGAGGAAATAAATGGCGGCAGCCTGGATAAGGATGCTGAATATAATTTCAAGTTTGATGCGGGCAAATGGCGCAGATTTGTAGCCTGACAACATTCCGTCGGCGCTGGTTTGGTAGGAGAGGTCTGAATTTTTGCTGTATTCCATCATCCATTTGATGAGGGAAACCGGCAGGATGAGGAAAAGAAGCGATACCAACGGCGGGATCAGCCAGTAGATACCGGTCAGGATCCCATACCATTGAAAATATTTTGCCAGCAGGTTATCGCCGGGTTTGTAATAATCAAATAGCTCGGCGTCGGTGCGGTTGCGGCGGTGATGACCGAGATGGGCAATGCGTTGAAGGGTAAACCCAGTGGGGAAGAAGGCAGCCAATATCCGCCCTGCCCATTCGTTGACTGTGAGATTCGAGTGGAAGATCCCATGCACCGCCTCGTGCAGCAGCGAGAAGACGGTATTGTTGATAAAGGCGAAGATGAAGACTGCAAGAAGGATCCAGATAATAGACTCGGCATGTGAAGCGACCCAAAGCATGGTGAGGGTCACGGACGTGGCGATCAGGGCTAGTATAAGATTCAACGTGCCGGGAATGGCTTCCTTCTTTTCAAGGGGTAGGTTGGGCGGGACGTTTTCCATCGCATTCTCCTTTCAAGTGTTCAGGCTAAAGCTTCTGTTTTTTTATCATTCGCGTCCCATGGTGTGGCGCGATGAAGACCATGTAGCGTTGTGGTTCGGGACGATATTCTGGAGCAAGCATCAAATTTGTGTTTTGGATGATCGTCGAGAGAATGATTGGCATTTGTCGTTCGACAAGGGGCTTCCCGGCACAGAGGCGGGTTCCAAACCCGAAAGGGAAATATGTGTTCAAGGGAAATTCCTCCCTCATGAACCGTTCAGGAATGAAGCGCTCGGGGTTCGGAAACACTTCCGGGTTGTGATGGGCAAGATACAAACATGGCATGACCATACCGCCCTTTGCGATTTGATGGCTTCCAATTTGCACATCTTCATCTGCCACACGCAGCAACTGTACCACGGTCGGGCTGAGCCTCATGCTTTCATGAATGCATGCTTCCAGCAGACCTGTATCCGATGCGCCTTTCACCTGTTTGAGGATGTTGGGATGGCTGTAGAGGTGGGCTATCGTCCATGCCATGGCAACGGAGGTCGTATCATGTCCGAACATCAACATGCCGAAGATTTCGGTGACCATATCATCCTCCGACATCCCGCCTTTTTCGATCAGGTAGGCAAGCAGGGAATGTTCGTTATCGTTCGCTTTGCGAAAGGTCTTCATTTGTTCGCGGATGAAGTGCCTAAGTTTCTCGCGGTTGATCCTGATCCGGCCCCATGGGCTTAGCTTTCCAAGGTCGAGGTGCAGTGGTTTGATGAAGAGGATCAGCGGATTATGAAAGGAGGTCATGTAGGTGTGGATGAGATGCACCGCCTCTTTTTCCTCGCCTGGGGGCAGCGCCCCAAAAACGATACGGACGATGATCCTTTGAGTGATCCCCGCAAGGACTTTGAACATCGAAAACGGTTTGTTAAGTGGAACTTGCTCTATCGCTTCGAGTGCGGTTTTCCTTGTCAGGTCATCGTACCGTTCGACGGAATGTCGTTGAAATGTGGGCGTCAGCACCTTTCGATGGCGGGTGTGTTTATCGCCATCGAGCATCATGAGCGATTCTCCCCCAAACAACGAGCGCATTACGTTGACTCCCTTTCCGCCGACAAGAGATCTGTTCGCAATGATCTGTTGGATCAATGCCGGGTCGCCGGTGACGAGAACAAAATCCGCGCCGGGCAGGGACATGCGGAACGTCAGACCGTGTTTTACCCGGGCTTCATCCAGGAATCGATAAGGCTGATAAAGCCAGCGTATTCCGTTGGTCAGGAGGTTGGGGTATTCGATGGATGTCATTTTGTGCCTGAGAGAATTTCGCGATACTTTCGCCTATAGCGGACGGCATACCGGCTGATCTCAAAATAGAATGCCCATATCTCGATCACGCCGCGTTTGGGGAAGTGACCCCAAAGTTTGCCGGGAATGGCTTGTAAGCATGCCTGCCCCTTGAGAAATTCCTCACGAATCCATGCGCGAATGGAAGGCTGTTCGATCAAGAAGTCATATTCAAGGTTCTTTGTTTCTTTCAATATTTCGCGCGGAATGTTGACCAGTCCGCGCGACAGGTCTTCGCGCAGGTCTCGCATCGGTGAAACCCAGCTCAATGCACCCACCATTTCATGGATGTCCGTTGCACGCAGAGGAGAACCGACCATCATCAGTGAAGCATTCATGGAATGGACAAATGTATTTTCGTGCACCTCGTCGAGTTCCGCTTTCGAGAGTAGGAGCTGCGCTTCGACTCGTTGACGGTCAAAGCGCAGGGTGGCGAAGAGCGCATGCAACTCAGCACGCAGGGAGGCATCTGCTCCCTGAAAGACGAAACAAGCCAGGGCTGGGATCGCGGCGGTGAGATCGAAATCGCCGGTTTCGATCTGGCCAAGCAGATCGTCGAGATACTCCAATGGCGGCACGCTGACGTCCCGGTCACCATCGAGGACATCGTCTACATGCTGCGCAAGGCAATGACCTGCACGGAGCAATCTCAATCGACTCCATGAAAAGATGGAGTAGGAATAAATGGCGAGGAAAGTGATGAAATACCGGCGATGCCTGCGGATAAAATGCCCAAACTCTTGCAGGCAGATCCGTTCGATGCGATTCGGACTCAACATGTCATATTCTGTTTATAATCATACCAGAATGGCTGATATGAGAACCGTCATCAGGAATGGGCCAGGGTTTATCTCATCATGCGAATGATCGAAACGCTCCTCTCTCCAATCATCTACCTCGTGATGGATGTTGTCGTTGCCTTCTGTCTCGTTTGGGAGAAGTTACCTTTCGTGATTTCACCAACCGGGTATGACAACCCGCGAGTGAGACGAATGGCAGGGAGCGCCGGATATTGGGCGCATACATTTCGATTGACCCTGCCCAACATTCGCAAATGGCTGCGAAATCGCGGCGATCTTTTCCCAATGATCCTGCAGGTGCAGACCATTAACCGTTGCAATGCGGCATGCGGGTTTTGCCCATATCCATATACGGTCCATTTGCAGGAAAAGCAGGTCATGGACGATGCGTTGTACACAAAGATCGTGGATGAATGTGTGAGCGAAACGGATTTGCATGACTTCGTACCCATGTCCAAGAATGAGCCGTTATTGGATGTCAAAATGGAGGAGCGGGTGGCAGAGTTCAAGCGAAAGGCTCAGCCGCATCAACTGGTGGAACTGGTGACGAATGGCAGCCCGTTGACTCCCGCACGGATTCGACGCCTTATGGAAGCGGGGGTGGATTTGATCACCGTCAGTGTAAATGCCGCGAATGAAGCGACCTATAACAAGGTCATGATCGGGCTTTCATGGAAGCAGGTGATGGGCAACCTGGAAGCGCTTTCGAGAGAAGACCTTTCAATGGTGAATGTATACCTGCGCTTCGTGAATGAAAAAGAGAATCGCAGGGAGATGAAAGTATTTCGCAAAAAGTGGAGGGAATTTAATCTGTTCAGTTTCAACGTCAACAATCGTGCAGGAACGGTGCGTGGGTATGAGGCGATGTTCATCGATTACAATGAGTTCATCGAGCGGATCAAACGCCTGGCGGTCGGGCATATCTACCCGGTTTGCCCCTATATCTTCAGTATGATGCATGTGCTCGAGAACGGCGATGTGCCGATGTGCTCGAACGACTGGGCGAACCGTGAAGTGCTGGGCAACGTCCGTACCCAGAGCATTCGCGAGATCTATAATTCCCCGCGCATGAATCAACTTCGCGGGAAGATGGCAGAAGGGCGGTTCGAAGAGATCGAAGCCTGCCGCGATTGTTCGTTCTATCATGAGTGGATGAAGCCGCTCACCGCAAAGGAAAGTTTGAAGGTGGCTGTATCCGTTATCGGTTAAGAGAGAAGCGAGGAACTTTAGTTCATGAGAATCACCTTCATTCGTCCCCATATCACCAATCGTCGCGCAGCGGATGCACTTGAGCCGCTCGCGTTTGGGATCCTGGCAAAGTTGACTCCACCGGATGTAGAGATCAAATTCTACGATGCACGGCTCGAACCTGTGCCGTTCGATGAGCCGACGGACCTGGTTGCATTGACGGTGGAAACATTCACGGCGAAGTATGCCTATCAGCTTGCGGCACAGTATCGCAGGCGGGGAATCCCTGTGGTGATGGGCGGTTATCATCCGACACTGGTTCCCGATGAAGCTTTGCAATTTGCCGATGCAATTGCCGTGGGGGATGCCGAAACGGTGTGGGGGCAGATCGTGGAAGATGCGCGTCTTGGAAAACTGAAACGGGTATATCAATCACCGCCGCATCTTGAGACCGAAGGTGTGGTGCCAGACCGCAGGATCTTTGAGGGAAAAAAATACAAACCGCTTCATTTGGTGCAGGTGGGGCGCGGATGCAAATATGCCTGTGATTTTTGTTCCATCCATGCCTTTTATGGGCGCGATATGCCCCGCCGTTGTTTGGATGATGTGTTGAGGGAGATCGAGGAACTGCGCGGCAAATACGTTTTTTTTGCCGACGATAACTTGTTCAACGATCTTGAATATGCTGAGAAATTATTCGAAGCGTTGATCCCGTATAACATTCACTGGTCCTGCCAGGTGAGCTTGGATATCGCCCAGAACCCGCGCCTGTTGGACCTGATGGCAAAGAGCGGGTGTGTAGGCTGCCTGATCGGGTTCGAGTCGTTGGATGAGACCAACCTGGTGCAGATGCGCAAAAAATGGAATCTGAAATATGGTGTGTATGCCAACACGCTGGCGCGCTTTTATGAGCGTAACATCATGGTTTTCGGTTCTTTTGTTTTGGGGTACGATAACGACACAGTTGACTCATTTGAGCGGACCTTCGACTTTGCTATGCAGTCAAAGCTGGCGCTGGCACAGTTCAATCCGCTGATCCCCACGCCCGCCACATCCTTGTTTGAACGCTTGAAGAAGGAAGACCGTCTTATCTATCCGCGTTGGTGGCTGGATGACGATTACCGTTATGGCGAGACTATCTTCCGCCCGAAGAAGATGACCCCTGGACAATTGGCGGAAGGCTGCTTTAAATTACGACGTGACTTTGGCGCTTACAATTCCATATTCAAGCGTCTGATTTCTTCCGGGGCGAATTCCGGCTCGCTGTATAACGTGTTTGGGTATCTGGCGATAAACATTGCCTCGATCCGCGAAATCATGAACAAACAGGGCGAACCTCTCGGAAATGGCATGCCTTTGGATGTAACTGACCTGTCTTTGGAAGTTCCAAACTTTAATCTTGTGAGGGCAGCATGAAATTAACCCTGATCTACCCTGCTATTGGTCAATACCTGGATGAAGCCTGCATGGAGCCGCTCTCACTGGCTGCGCTGGCGGGGTTTACCCCGCCGGATGTGGAGGTGGTTCTTTATGATGACCGCCTTGAACCAATTCCCTTCGACGAACCGACGGACCTGGTCGCCATCACAGTTCAGATCTATGCGGCGCGGCGTTCATATGAGATCGCTGCGGAATATCGCAAGCGCGGTGTGCCGGTGATCCTTGGCGGGGTGCATCCCACTTTGTTGCCGGACGAAGCGGCTCAACATGCGGACTCGATCTTTATCAGCGATGCGGAGAATCTCTGGCACGAAGTCCTTGCCGATGCCAAACAAGGCAAACTCAAGCCTGTCTATCGCGGAGCCGCCACCACGCCCCAGCCCGATACGTTGACGAGGCGCGATCTTTACAAGGGAAAGAAATATTTACCCATTTCATTGCTGCAATTCGGGCGCGGATGCCGTTTCGTCTGCACATTTTGCGCCGTCAGTTCGTACTTCGATCATCGTCATTACTACCGCGATGTGCGTCAGGTTATTCGCGAGATCGAGAGCCAGGAACGCAACACCTTCTTTTTTGTGGATGATAACCTTATCTCTGACTTTGAATCGGCGAAAGCCCTTTTCCGGGTATTGATACCACTCAAGATCCACTGGGTCTCGCAAGCCAGCATCGACATGACCCGTGACCGCGAACTGATGGACCTGATGGCGAAAAGCGGCTGTGTGGGTAATGTCATCGGGTTCGAGTCCATTGAGGCACAAAACCTGCGATTGATGAAGAAACCGCAAAACTCTAAAAGCAAGCATGGCTTTGAGGCGTATGCAGAGCAATTGAAGATGCTGCGCGATTATGGAATGCAAACCTGGGCGGCGTTTACGGTCGGGCACGACTACGACACCCCCGACTCTATTCAACGCACGCTTGATTTTGCCCTCGAAAATAAATTCACCTTTGCCGCATTCAATACGTTGCTTCCCTATCCTTCCACCCCCTTGTATAAAAAACTGCAGGCCGAAGATCGCCTGCTTTACGACGGCAAATGGTGGCTTCACCCTGATTATCGTTATAACTATGCCGCCTTCCGCCCGGCGTTGATGAGCCCTGAAAAACTGACCGAAATGGCATATCATGTTCGTAAAACCTTCAACAGCATTGGCTCCATCTTCAGCCGCGCCTGGGATTTTAAGACCAATATGCGTAACCCGTACCGTTTCGGGGTCTATCTCGCCTACAACCCGCTTTTTAGAAAAGAAACGTTAAAAAAACAGGGAATTCGTTTGTAAGATCAGGCAATAGACGATAGACCGCCGACCATGGAGCGCGTTCAGCCGTCGCTGGATTGTGATCTTCAAGAACCTAGAAAGGCTCACGTCAACCTCTCATGCTCCCTTCCCTCACCAGCCAAACCCTGCCGCGAGAAGAAGTAACGCATCAAACGATTCGGGAAATGTTCGACGTCTTCCGTGAAAATTTTTCCGGTTCCACCCTTGAGATCTTCACCCGCGACCTGAACAACAAGAACTGGGTCATTCTCATCCGCGACGATGAACAAAACAAAGTGCAGGGCTTTTCCACGCTCGGTATTTATGAAATCAAATATCAAGGTCAATGTATCACGGCGGTTTACTCTGGCGATACCATCATCCGCCGCGCGTATTGGGGCACGCCCGAACTCCCCAAAAAATGGATACATACCGTGCTCGAAAAAACTGCAAACATGCCCCAGCCTGTCTATTGGCTGCTGATCTCATCTGGATACAAGACTTATCGTTTCCTCACAGTTTTTTATAAAGAGTTCTATCCCTGTTACAACCAGCCCACTCCGCCCGAAACCCAAAGCCTGATGAACTTCCTCGCCTCCCAACGCTACGGTGATGATTTTTATCCCGACCTCGGCGTTGTCCGCTTCAAAGATGGCGCAACCCCATTGCGTGAAGGCGTTGCCGAAGTGACCGATGAGCGTCTCTCCGACCCGCATGTGGCACATTACATCAAGGTCAACCCGCATCACGATCAGGGTGATGAACTTGTCTGCCTCACTCGCGTCCATCCTGATAACTTCACCCCTGCAGGCAGGCGCATGGCGCGATGAAAGCCGCACTCGCCAATCGTCTCTGGTTTTTAACATCCCGCAAAGCCGCAAAGGATTTTCACAAAGCCTCGCAGAACGTTGCCGAAACACAGGCTCGTCTGCTTCAAAATTATTTGACTCAAAATCAACACACTGCTTATCTTAAACCTCAGTTACCGCTTACCAATTACCAATCTCTCCCTCTCACCACCTACGAAAACTATCTCCCCTACATCGACCGCATCGCGGACGGCGAACTGAATATCCTCACCCGCGACCCCGTTCAACTCTTCGAACTTTCCAGCGGCTCCACCTCTGCATCGAAGATGATTCCCTACACGCGGACTCTCAAACGCGAATTCGGATTCGGACTCTCAGCCTGGATCCACGACCTGTATACGCATCACCCCGCGCTGATGGCTGGTCCCGCTTACTGGAGCATCTCCCCGCTGA